>JANMOL010000398.1:0-3300 GCA_031369245.1 Hyphomicrobium sp.
CGCGCGCGCCAGCAGCGTATCGAGATCGCCGTACTCGTGGATCAACTCAGCCGCTGTCTTGACACCAATCCCCGGCACACCCGGGACGTTGTCGACGCTGTCACCGGCCAGCGATTGCACATCGATGACTTTTTCCGGCGGCACACCAAATTTCTCAATCACTTCGTCGCGGCCGATGCGCTTGGCCTTCATGCCATCCAGCATGACCACGCCCGGCTGTATCAATTGCATCAGATCTTTGTCGGACGAGACGATCGTGACGTCGGCGCCAGCCCGCACGCAATCGCGCGCGTAGGTCGCGATCAGGTCGTCGGCCTCATAGCCGTCCTGCTCGATGCACGCCACCCTGAAGGCTTTGACGGCGTCGCGGATCAGCGGAAACTGCGGAATGAGTTCATCGGGCGGCGGCGGGCGCTGCGCCTTGTACTGCGGATAGATCGCGTTGCGAAACGTCTCGCGCCCAGCGTCAAAGATAACAGCAACATGGGTTGGCGCTTCCGAGGCTTTGCTTTCGCGCAGCAACTTCCACAGCATGGCGCAAAAGCCGTGCACGGCCCCAACCGGCAATCCGTCTGACGGCCGCGTCAGCGGCGGCAGGGCATGGAATGCGCGGAAAATGTAGCCCGAGCCGTCAATGAGATAGACATGACTGCCCTTGATCACCGGCACCGGCTCGCCATCGGGAATAGTCGCTTCGGGCGTCGCGCGCGGGCGGCTCTTGGGGGTTTGTTCGCTCATTGGGACACTATAGGCCGAACACCGAGTGAGGCCACTGCCGCATTTGGGCCAAACGACTAAACGGCAAGACGGCCGCAGCAATGGCCTCAAGGCACGAGGCGATCAAACACCACACCTGAGGACAGAACGGCAGTGCACGGCGCGTGGCGCGTTGACAGCGCCAAAAGGCCGTGGCTCATTCCCGGCGTCGCGCGGGCAACGATCCCGCAATGAATTGATATTTTGGATTGTGGAGGAGTTTGCTATGCACGCGCCATCAAAATTCGGTGTGGTCTTGGCCGCGGTTGCCGTCGCGCTTGTCGCGGGCATCGGTGACGCCGACGCCAAGAAGAAGAAGAGAAAGCCAGCCCCGCCGCGCTGTGTGGCGACGCTCGAAGGTTCCGCCACCAGCACCGGCATTTTGGGCCAGGGTTCGGCGATGGCACGGGTTGCGGCCAAGGCTGACTGGGAAGCCAAGGCCTCGTCGGCCTACGGCGCAAAATACGGCAACTATAGCAAGGCCCGCTCGGTCAAGTGGGATTGCAAGAAGGGCGCAATTCTGCTCGCCAAATGCGTCGTCACCGCAAAGCCCTGCCGATAGGCGGCACGCAGTTGTGCACGGCCGGAGTTCGGCATGGCGCGAGCTATACACAGGCTGGGCAATCTACGGGCTGGGCAATCCACGAGCTGGGCCATCCACAGCCCAGGCTATCCATGCAACGGCCATGGCTCGTGGACAGATCCCGCCCAAGCGTTGACAGCGCTTGGCGGGCATGCGTCAGTTCATGAACTCAAGCGGCGGACGATTGTGTTCGCGCTCTAGCAAGCTGTTGCGTTAGTTGCGAAGGAGATTTTTCATGCGCAAACTTTCAACAATCGGCGCCGTTCTGGGTGCTGCCGCGATCACACTCGTTGCCATCTCTGGCAACGCCGACGCCCGGAAAAAATACTGGAATTCCGAAGGCCAGTGCCAACCCGCCATTGAAGGTCTGGCGACCGGCACCGGCATTCTCGGCCTCGGCAGCTCCAGAGCGCGCATTGCCGCCCGCTCGAACTGGGAAACAACCGCCGCCAATCAGTATGGCCCAGGGTTCGCCGATCTCGACCGGGCCCGCAATGTCCAGTGGGATTGCAAGAAAGGGGCTGTGCTGCTTGCAAAGTGCGTCGTGACAGCCCAGCCGTGCAGCTATCGCATCCGAGGCTAACTGTGCGCTGGTTGCGCAAACGGCCGGGGCGCTGTGCGGCGCCCGGCCATACGGCACCTGCGACCACGTTTCCGCACGGCGGCTAAAACCGCTTTTGCGATCCGGCAGCGAATGGGCTATCAAGCCCACTCGGTCTAAGCACCCGTAGCTCAGCTGGATAGAGTGCTGCCCTCCGAAGGCAGAGGTCACAGGTTCGAATCCTGTCGGGTGCGCCAATGATTCCAGTAAAATAAACGCATTAATCACTGGGATTGACCCAAAAAAGGTCAACTGACGAGTTTATTCTGGCGTCCTTGTTGATGACCTGCTGGGGAAATGTGGGGAATGGCAATTCCCCATGAGCAGTCCAGAATAGCTTCCGACCTCCGACGCCTTTTTTTTAGGTTGCCTGTCAAGCTTTCCGTGGCGGCGAACGAGGCCTAAGCGGTCGCAAACCCGGGAAACACGCGCTGTTGTCGCCAGTGCCGATTTGAGTCTCATGCCCTCCCTTCAGGGTGGCTACGATGAAACGAAAATCTTCGGTTCCGCAGGCCCCCCCGTTTTGTCTCACCGGTGTTGATGCCGGACAGACCGCAACCTGACAACGAGCGCTTCGATTGCAGTCAACGCCGTGCGGTCTCGTAGGCTCGCTGCCTCAGTCAACCCAGCGACGAAGCCGGTTCCCCAATCGTCGCGATACGGTTTGATCCCTGTCAATGCGTGCCATGCCCAGTCACTGGCACTTTTATCCTGTCGCCGACGATCCACTTCAACGTCATCAAGCCACGTAGCAACAGGCTGCCGGCAGCGGGGGCTCGCACATGACCAATACGACTGCCGAACGCGCAGCCATGTCCGATTTTCTTGCCATGGCGGCAGCCATTGTATGCGTGTTGATCGGGGTCACCTGGGCATTTGGATCGCCAGACCCCGCAATGCAATTCCATGGTTGGGTATTTGCGCTCGCGGCAGCGTTCGCGGGCTATTTTATAGTGTCGCACGCGTCCACGGACACCGTCTCCAAAATCGCTGAAGACGTCTACATGGATGGCCCGGTCCGGTTTGCAACGATCGCGGCCGTATTTTGGGGCGTCGCCGGATTTTTAATTGGCGATATCTTGGCTTGGCAGCTGGCGTTCCCGGTACTCAATCTTGATTTGCCGTGGACAAGTTTCGGCCGGCTGCGGCCCTTGCACACATCAGCCGTCATATTCGCATTTGGCGGAAACGTGCTGATCGCCACCTCGTTGTATGTTGTCCAGCGTACATGCCATGCGCGTATGCCTGGCCGCTGGGCACCTTGGTTCGTGGTCTTCGGCTACAACGTCTTCATCGTTCTGGCAGGCACCGGATATCTGCTCGGGGTCACGGAGAGCAAAGAGTACGCCGAGCCCGAATG
>JANMOL010000401.1:0-7688 GCA_031369245.1 Hyphomicrobium sp.
CGATGGCGCCTGCAGCGACGGCCTCAGGCTCGCGGTGAACCGGTAACGGACAACGAGACGCGTCCGATCGCGCGGTACACTGTCAGATTCGCTAGGCCCGGTATGTACGCTCCAGTCCCAAAACTCTGGATTATTTGCGCTCTCCTCAGCCCTTAAGCTGACCGCTTGAGCCGGCCCCCTGACGGGCCCCCGCGATTGACACCACCCCCTCGGCGGGCCACAACGGCGCGGCTCAAATTCCGCGCATGGGCGCTTGATCTGGAGGCTCTGCCGACGATGTCCCACGCCGACCTGCAAAAGACCATCGAAACAGCCTGGGACAATCGCGAGGCTGTATCCTTCGCCACCAAGGGTGCTGTCCGCGACGCGGTCGAGACCTCGCTCGACCTGCTCGACAAGGGGCAGGCCCGCGTCGCCGAAAAGCGCGATGGCGTGTGGACCGTCAACCAATGGCTCAAGCAGGCAATCCTGCTGTCGTTCCGGCTGAACGACATGGCGATGATTCCGGGCGGGCCTGCGGGAAGTTTCTATTGGGACAAGGTGCCGCCGAAATTCGCCGGCTGGACCGAAGCCGATTTCCGCAAGGGCGGCTTCCGCGTATTGCCAGGTGCGATTGTACGGCACTCGGCCTACATTGCCCCCGGTGCGGTGCTGCTGCCATCATTCGTCAACCTCGGCGCCTACGTTGATAGCGGCACGATGGTCGATACCTGGGCAACCGTCGGCTCGTGCGCGCAGATCGGCAAAAACTGCCACATCTCGGGCGGCGCAGGCATCGGCGGCGTGCTGGAACCGCTGCAGGCCGGCCCGGTGATCATCGAAGACAATTGCTTCATCGGCGCGCGCGCGGAAGTGGCGGAAGGCGTGCAGGTCGGCGAAGGCTCGGTGCTGTCGATGGGCGTCTACCTTGGCGCGTCAACCACGATCATCGACCGGGCGACGGGCGAAAAAATGTTTGGCCGTGTGCCGCCGTATTCCGTCATTGTATCGGGTGCGATGGCCGGCAAACCGCTGCCCAACGGCGAGCCGGGCCCGAGCTTGTATTGCGCCGTCATCGTCAAGCGGGTCGACGAAAAAACCCGCAGCAAGACCAGCATCAACGAGTTGTTGCGCGACTAACCCAACCGCAGGCGGAACCTCAAATGTACCGCACGCTCGATCCAGACAAAATCATTGGAACGCTTCAGGAGCTCGAACAGCGCATCCATGCGCGGTTTCCGGGCGCTGGCCTTGGCAAGGTTTGCAAAGAGCTGATCGGCGTGACGCGCGAGACGGGCAACCGGATTGCGCAAATCGCAAAACCGCATCTGCTGCTGCGGATCGCCATTCTTGCCGTGCTGGCCACAGGCTTTCCGCTCTTGCGCTATCTCTATTCCATCATCGAAGTGAAGCGCGATAACGAAAACCTGTTCGGCGTGATGCAAGGCATCGATTCAGCCTTCAACATTATTCTGGTGATGGGCGCTGGCATTTTGTTCCTGGCCTCGCTGGAAACGCGCTGGAAACGCCATCAGGTCATGGAACACCTGCACGAGCTGCGCTCGATCGTGCACGTCGTCGATATGCACCAGCTGGCAAAGGACCCAAGCTCCGACCGGCCAGCAACCGTCGCAACGCCCGTGCCCGGAGCACCCCAGCGGGCGCTCACCTCGCTCGAACTGGCGCGCTATCTCGACTACTGCTCGGAAATGCTATCCCTCACCGCCAAGGTCGCAGCGCTTTATGCACAGAGCACCCGCGATGCCGCCGTCATCGACGCCGTCAGCGACCTCAGCCAGTTGACCTCCAACCTTTCAAACAAGATCTGGCAGAAAATTTCTATAGTACAAAGCCTCGAAGGCCGCGATTTTCCGCTACCATCGGTGATGGGCACGGCAGTTCCAGCCGCGATCGCAGACCATCCAGGCATCGCATGACCATTCACGCCACCGACCCCGTAGCCCTGACGCAAGCGCTGATCCGGTGCGAGAGCGTCACCCCGCATGAAGGCGGCGCGCTGACGCTGCTGCAGAACATTCTCGAACCCGCCGGCTTCGAGTGCCATCGCATGATCTTCTCCGAGCCCGGCACACCCGATATCGACAATCTCTATGCGCGGCTTGGCACCGGGCGCCCGCATCTCTGCTTTGCAGGCCACACCGATGTCGTGCCGGTGGGTAACGAAGCCGCCTGGACCGCGCCACCGTTCGGCGGCGAGATCCGCGATGGCATTCTTTATGGCCGGGGCGCCGTTGATATGAAGGGCTGTGTGGCAGCCTTCGTGGCGGCCACCATGCGCTATGTCCATATCCACGGCGGTCTGCCGCGCGGCTCGCTGTCGTTTCTGATCACAGGAGATGAGGAAGGCCCGTCGATCAACGGCACCGTCAAAGTGCTGGCGTGGCTGAAGGCCCGTGACGAGGTCATCGACGCATGCTTGGTCGGCGAACCGTCGAACCCCAAAGCGATTGGCGACGAAATCAAGATTGGCCGGCGTGGATCACTGAATGCTGAACTGATCGTGCACGGCAAACAGGGTCATTCGGCCTATCCAGACATCGCCGACAATCCCGTGCCAAAGCTGGCCCGCATGATTGACCAGCTGGCGTCAGCCAAGCTCGATAGCGGCACCGCAAATTTCCAGCCCTCGAACCTGCAGGTGACCGTCATATCGGTGCCCAATACCGCAACCAATGTCATTCCGGCCGAAGCCCGCGCAAAACTCAACATTCGCTATAACGACGCCTGGACGCGCGCAAAGATGGAAACCTGGGTGCGTGAGACGGCAGCGGCAGCAGCAGCCGAGCTTGGTGCAGCCTTCGATCTGACATTTTCAGGCACCGGCGATGTGTTTGTCACCAAACCCGGCCCGCTGGTCTCGACGTTGAAGGACGCCGTCAAGTCAGTCACCGGCCGCACGCCGCAGCTGACGACCGGCGGCGGCACATCGGACGCCCGCTTCATCAAAGACCACTGCCCGGTGGTCGAGTTCGGCCTGGTCAACGCCACCATCCATCAGGTCGATGAACACACCAGCCTCGCCGACCTCGCAGCGCTGACCGACATCTATGAGCGCTTCATCGGCAACTACTTCGCAAGCGGTTGATAAAAGACTGCCCGCGCTGGCGGCTGGCTCGACGCAGGAGAGTCGCCAGCGCCAATGAAAAAAGCCCGCGCTGGCGGCCGGCTCGACGGAGGACCGTCACCAGCGCCAATGAAAAAAGCCGCCCTTGCGAGCGGCCCTCTCAATAACACACCGATAGAACGGTGATTACATCGCTTCTTTAAGTTCCTTGGCGGCGCGGAACGCGATCTTTTTCGAAGCCTTGATCTTGATGGCTTCGCCCGTTGCCGGGTTACGGCCCATGCGTGCCGGGCGCTTGCGGACCTGCAAAACACCAAGACCGCCGATGCGCAGACGCGCGCCCTTCTTCAGGTTCTTGGCGATATGCGCGACCAGATCTTCGAGCAGCGCAATCGACTGCTTCTTGGGAATTTCATGCGCTTCAGCGAGCGCCGCAGCGATGTGCTTCAGCGTCACGGTTTCAACTTTTGCAGCAGGTTTTGCTGCCTTTGCGGCAGGAGCTTTGGCCATTGTGTGTGTCCCTCTTACGAATCGAAAGATGCAGCGAACAATACATAGAGCGCACAAGAAAACCCGCGTTGAGTTGATATTTTTCAACCTCTATCGGGAAAAAACGCCGTTTTGTTGCTGAAAAACACGTTTCTCAGGCCAGAGGCCACAAAAAACGCCGCAAAAACAGCGGTTCTGAAGCCGAACCAGGCCGCCGCAGAAGGCCGTTGCCGGTGTAGTGCGCGATGCATCAGATCGCGCAGATGGTGGGCTCAGCCGAGCACCAGTCCACGCCGCGCGCCTACTTGAAATGCTTGGACAGCTTCAAGCCCTGGCCCTGATAGTTGGATTTGAGATCGCGGCCGTAGATAATGCCGGGAACTTCCGTCATGCGCTCGTAGATCAGCCGCCCGATGATTTGGCCGTGCTCGAGAATAAACGGCACCTTGTGCGAGCGCACTTCGAGCACCACACGCGATCCGTGGCCACCGGCCGCCGCATGACCAAAGCCCGGATCCATGAAGCCGGCATAGTGCACCCGGAATTCGCCGACCAGCGGGTTGAACGGCACCATTTCAGCGGCATGGGTCGGCGGCACGTGCACCGCTTCCTTGGACGCTAAGATATAGAATTGATCGGGATCGAGGATCAGCCGGTTTTTGCCGCGCACATGGATCGGGTCCCAATAGTCCGCAATCGGGCAGCTCGCGGGTTTATCGACATCGACGACACCGGTGTGGCGGCGCGCGCGGTATCCAATCAGCCCATCCGCGCCGCCTTTGAGATCAACCGACAGTGCGATGCCACCGGAATTATCGGCATCCAGGCCAGAGACGAGCATCTCGCGGACGTGCAATTCTTTGAGTTGGACATCGTTGTCGGCCGCCGTGCCGACGCGAAAGCGGATCTGCGACAGGCGCGAGCCTTTGCGCACGACAATCGGAAACGTCTGCGGGCAGATTTCTGCAAACAGCGGCCCTTTATATCCAGCCGGCACCTGATCAAACGCCGCCACGCCATCGGCAATGACGCGCGTGAACACGTCGAGGCGGCCGGTCGAGCTTTTCGGATTGGCGGAGGCTTCAATATAATCCGGCAGCGCCAGGCTCTCGAGCAGCGGCACGATGTAAACGCAGCCGGTCTCCAGCACAGCCCCCTGACTGAGGCTGATGGTGTGGAGTGCCAGATCATCCAGATTGGTTTGAACGCGGCTGCCGGGTTGCGGCAAAAAGCTAGCGCGCACCCGGTACGCCACCGCGCCGAGCCGCAGATCGAGGCTAGCGGGCTGCAATTGCGAATCGGCGGCAGGTTCCGCCAGATGCACCGCGCCGCTCTCGATCAGCCGCTGAATGGCCTGCGATGGCAGAATGCCGGGCGCATGTGCGGGAGCTGGCTTTTTTGCGGACTTTGTCATGCCGTGTCCTTAACCGGTGTTCGGCTTAGAGCAAGGCTGCGTTTGCGCCAAGGGGGCGCACCGCTTAAAACCGCATCCGACAGGCGGCAACACCGGAAGACCCATGGACTCCATCCTCATTGGCTATTGTGCAAAACAGATCGCCGAGCGCCCAGAATGGCTTGACGCCGAGGCAGTCGAAGAGATTTGCAGCGTCAGCAACTGCATCTCGTCAGGGCCCGAAGGCAGTACCCAATACAGTCCCGATCGCAACCCGCTGTGGCTGTATCCGTCCGCGCACGCCGCCGCGGCCAGCATCAGGCCGCCGGACGATCCCGACGATTTCGATATCTTTGCCTATAAACTTTTGCCGCTCGTTTTCGGCGACGAGGGCGAGCAGCTCGATCTCGACGAAGACGGGGAACGGCCAGCCGTCGAAACAGCCAGCCGCACGGTTGAACCGTTGCCGTCAGGCTTTGAGTTGCTCGGCTACGATTGCCCGAACAAAGCGGCCGACTGGCCCTATTCCGGCTTCAACTGCTCGCCACTCAGCTGCAATTCGATGGCCAATACCATCCCGGTCAACCAATTCTGCCTGCTTGAAAGCCGCGACGACGCGCTCGCTGCCGCCAGCCAATTCGGTAAACAACAGCCCGAACCCGGCTGCTATTATGTCGTCGAAGTCTGGCGCAAGCCGCGCGACCGGCCGTCCTCTTGACGCCAAGAGGCGCGAACGGTAATCCCGATCAACACTCGTGGTATTTTTGGCCGGCCGGCTTGCAGCCACGTTAAACAAATCGCTAAAGAGGCCGTGTGCGCCCCCGGTTTCCCGCGCCCGGCCTTCCGTTCCGGCGCCCCTTGGAAACCGGGTTTTTTATTGGCGCGAAAGGCTTTGGGGCGTATGGCAAACGACCAAATAAAAACCGGTAAGCCGCACTGGCGGCCTGAAACCGAACTCGTGCACGGCGGCGTTGTGCGCTCGCAGTTTGGTGAAACGTCGGAAGCGATGTTCCTGACGCAAGGCTTTGTCTACGACAATGCCGAGCAGGCCGAAGCCCGCTTCAAGCAGGAAGATCCGGGCTATCAGTATTCGCGCTTTGGCAATCCGACGATCTCGATGTTCGAAGAACGCTTGCGGATATTCGAAGGTGCTGAGGACTGCCGCGCCACCGCAACCGGCATGGCGGCCGTCACGGCTGCAATTTTGGCCTACGCCAAAACCGGCGATCATATCGTTGCAGCCCGCGCGCTGTTCGGCTCCTGCCGCTACATCGTCGAGACGCTCTGTCCGCGCTTTGGGATCACCTGCACGCTGGTCGATGGCCGTGATCTCGATCAGTGGCGCGCGGCCGTCAAGCCGAACACCAAGATGTTCTTTTTCGAAACGCCGTCGAACCCGACGCTCGAGCTTGTCGATATCGCCGCGGTCTGCGCCATCGCGCGCCAGCACGGCATTCTGTCGATTGTCGACAACGTGTTTGCGACCCCGATGCTGCAGCGGCCGTTAGCGCTTGGCGCCGACATCGTGGTCTATTCGACCACCAAGCACATCGACGGCCAGGGCCGCTGTCTTGGCGGCGCGGTACTCGGCAGCTCGGACTTCATCACCAAGTATGTCCAGGAGTGGGTCCGCCAGACTGGACCGTCGATGAGCCCGTTCAACGCCTGGGTTATGCTCAAGGGGCTTGAGACACTGCCGGTCCGGGTCAAGGCCCAATGCGCAACATCGGCAACGATCGCTGACGTCTTGGCGGAACAAAACGGCGTGACGCGCGTCATCTATCCAGGTCGCGCCGACCACCCGCAGGCAGCACTCGCCGCCGAGCAAATGCCCGGCGGCGGCCAGATGATCGCCTTCGAAGTGGCAGGTGGCAAGGCGGGCGCCTTCCGCTGTCTGAACGCGCTCCGCCTGATCAGGATTTCGAATAACCTCGGCGACGCCAAGAGCCTGGTGACGCACCCGGCGACCACCACCCACTTCAAGTTGACAGCCGCGCAACGCACCGAACTTGGCATCACCGACGGCATGATCCGGCTGTCGATCGGGCTCGAAGCCGCCGAAGATCTGATCCATGACCTTGTGAACGCAGTAAAGGCCCTGCACATCTAATATGGCACTCAAACCGAGCTCGAAGACCTTGGCACCCAAGAAACCACAAAAGATCGCCAATCCTGATGCCGCCGATCCTCATGCTTATGAGGCAATCACGCGCGGCATCCGCATCCGCGTCGAGCCGCGCTATCTGGACGATCAATCGTCTCCCGAAGACAGTCACTTCGTCTGGTCGTACGCCGTTGAAATCAGCAACGGCGGCGAGGAATCCGTGCAGCTGAAAACCCGCACTTGGCGCATCACCGACGGCCTCGGCCGGACCGAAGAAGTGCGCGGTCCCGGCGTCGTCGGGCAAACGCCCGTCATTCCCCCTGGCCAGTCGTTCAACTATTCGTCGGGGTGCCCATTGAAAACGCCGCAGGGTATCATGGTCGGCAGCTACCAAATGTCGGATGAAGCCGGCACGCTGTTTGATGTGGCGATCCCGGCGTTTTCGCTCGATAGTCCCTACACCCAGCGCAGCATGAACTGAGGCTGGGCGCGAGACGAGACAAAGCCCGATGCGCGGCCCGATCTATACCCCTGTTGAATTGCTAGCCCGCCTCGTGGCGTTCGACACCACGAGCCACAAAAGCAATCTGGCGCTTGTCGCCTTTATTGAAGATTATCTGTTGCAGCACGGCGTCGTC
>JANMOL010000433.1:0-2326 GCA_031369245.1 Hyphomicrobium sp.
CTGGAGCTGGTCGTCGAACAGTTCAAGGCGGCGCTGGAACGCGTCATCAAGCGACTTGGTGCGTTCGACCAGTTGAATATCAAGCGCCTGAGCGCGGTTGGCCAGAGTGGTGTCGAGGGCGCGAGCGTACTCTTCGAACACCGTTTGCAGATTTTCCGTGCGGTTGCCGAGCGTGGTATCGAGCGTCTGCATGTAGCTATCGAACGAAACGCGCATTTGTTCGGTGCGGGCGCCAAGTGCTGTCGAAAAGGCCGTCGTGTAATCTTCGAGCACGGTCTGCAGATGCTGGGTGCGGGTGCCGAGCACGGTTTCAAACCGGCCCGTCGAGGTCGCGAGCGAGCCTTCGAGATTGGCGAGGTTTTCACCCGCCCCCTTGATGATGCCAGCGAGCGTGACTTGCTGGGTCGAGAGCCGCTCGATCAGCGTGGGAATTTCTGTGCCAAGCGTCTTGAGCGTGTCGGTGACGCTGGTCGAGGTGTTGAGCAGCGCATGGCGCTCGCCGGTCAATTCCTGGATCAAGCCGCGGATGCGGCGCTCGTTTTGCTCGTAGGAACGCTCAAGATCAGCCACCTGGTTGTGAACAAGGGCCTCTAATTCACCGGCCCGCCCAAGCGCGCGCGAGACGGCATCGTTCATGAACGACACTTGGCGGCGGACCGCTTGGCCAAGGCTGGCAATCGACTGCTCGGCGGCACGATCAGGCTCGGCCAGCCGGATCGCAACTTCGGTCATCGTCGATGATTTCAGCGCCAGCGACGAGATGTGCCAGTTGAGCAGGGCCAGCAGCCAGAAAATTGCAATTGGGACGAGGACAGCGGCGGCGGTGTAGAACGTCACTGGGTTCAACAGCAGCGCCGACCACGCCGCGCCGTTCGCCCATTCAGGCGCGAGCGTGAGACCGCCGAACGCCAGGCCAACCACGGCCCACAGCAAACTTGCGGCCGCCGCGACGCGAAAAATCTTACCCGACGGCTTTTGTTCGAGCGCGTAGATCAGGCCGCCGATGCTTGGCACGTCGTCGTTGGCGGCAATTTTTCCGCGCACCGGCCCGGCTGGGCGGCGGCGGGCGACCCGGCGAGCGGGTTGATCGTTGGCGGCCAGTGACGAGGCCAGTGACGACGGCTGCGGCAGATCCGATCCGCCAACTTTTTTGATCAGTGGTGGCGGCAGTTCGGTCATGCCGCTGGCATCATCGCTCGAGGCAAACTCGTTTGCGGATTGCGCGGACCCGGCCGCCGGCGCCTTGCCGGCTACCGCCATTAATTTTGAAATTGGGTCTTGCGCCATACGTCCGTCCCCCACGCGGATTGGGCACGCATCCCCGGACCCCATCTGAAGAGACCAACCCGCACCGTTAACCTACGACAAGCCAGGGGGCTTCTCAACGCGGAAATCAGTAATAGTTCTGCAAAACAATGGCCTCTGCAACCCTAAACGCAGTGCGGGCGGGATAACTTTTCCTGGCTGAAACAAGGTTATTTTACGGCGGAAATTAGGCGGCATCGGGCGGCGCTGAACCGGCTGCAGACGGTTGATCCGTTACCGGTGTGTTGCCAGAACCCTCGACTTTCTGGGGTCGCCATTTACGGGCGTTTATATTCCCCGTGCCATGCTCGTTGGGAGAGACGGGCTAGGGGGCGCACATCAATCGCCCAGTCTGGAAGAGGATCTCGGCAGAGGGTCAGGTCATGTTCACGGGTTCCGCGCCGGCCGACGATCTGATCGCAAAAAACCTCGGTTCAAAGGTTGACGGTTCCGAGCCATTGCAAGTCAGCCCCGTCGATCTCAAACATTTGCGGCGCTACACGCTCGGTGACGAACGCCTTGAAAAAGAGATTCTCGAGCTGTTTCTGGCGCAATTGCCACAAACGATCGGGGCTTTGAGCGGGGCCGCCAGCGAACGCGATTGGCGGATGGCGGCCCATACCCTGAAAGGCTCGGGCCGGGCGGTCGGCGCCTGGCGGATCGCACGGCTGGCCGAGCATGCCGAGCGTCTCCTGGGGCCAAAGAGCCAGGATGTCCGCATCGAAGCCGTCGCCCGCATCGAGGAAGCCGCCATCGAAGCCCGTTCGTTCATCTTGTCGGCCTACGGCCCGGCCTGATCGGCCTGGCAAGCGGATCCAGCCCCGCAAAGACGGTGGCCCTGCGCCTGTTGGCGTGCTTGAATTCAAATATCCCTCCGACTAAGTGTGACCGCACGTATTGATGTCCGAACGCGCGTTCCCGGCGCCGGAGACAATCCGCGAGAGCGCAACAACAAGGACCTGCCCCAGACAATGGCGAAGATTACGTTCATTCAACCCGGCGGCGAGAGCCAGACCGTCGA
>JANMOL010000458.1:0-2327 GCA_031369245.1 Hyphomicrobium sp.
CTTCAGCGATGCTCGTGCTTCTGGGCTTCCTGCTGGCAGCCCTGCTGCTGCTGATTATTTTGCCGGCCTATCGCCGCCGCATTGAGCGCTTTGCTGGCGAAAGCGTGCGCCGCGCGCTGCCACTGACCGAAACCGAAATTCGCGCCGACAAGGATCGCATCCGCGCCGAGTACGCGATCAGCGTGCACAAGCTCGAAATGAAGCTCGAAGAGTCGTCGCTGGCGGCTGCCCGCCAGAGCGTCGAGATCAACCGGCGCGAATCCAAGATCCAGCAATTGGGCGAGACGATCGCCACCCACAAGTCGAGCGTCGAAGAACACGAGAACGCCCGCCGCGTGCTGGAACAGGCGATCCTCGACCGCCTGCCGAAAGTCGAGCAGCGTTTGGCCGAAGCCCGCAAGCTGCTGCAAGAGCGCGATCGCGAAATCGCGCTGCTGACGCAAACCGGCAGCCGCCAGTCGGACGCGCTCGATGAAGCCACGCAGATCAACCGCCAGCAGTCCGACGAGCTATTCCGCTTGAAGGCCGCGCTCGAAACCCGTGCGGCCCGCAATCGCGAGACGCTCGGCGATCCGCGCTTTGACGGCGAAGTGGCGTTGCGTACCGACATCGAATTGCTGCGCGCTAAAACGCGCGAACAGGCAGCGCTGATCGACCGCTTGCAAGCTGCAAAAGCCGACGGCGATATCGATGCGGCCAACGACATGGCGGCGCACGCGACGATCGACCGGCTGAGCGGCGATCTGGCCAAGGCCGAAGCGCAATTGATGGCTGCTAAAAGCGCAGGCGACAGCGACGCCGACGCGGCCCGCGCCGCGTTGGCCGAACGCGTCAAGATACTGGAAGCCGCCGAGCGCGAACGTGCCGCCGAATCGAGCAAGCTCAAGGCGGCGCTGAAAGCCTACGAAGAGCAGGAGGCTGCGGCGGCGGCGTCTGTGCCATCGCCGTTTGGGCGGGACGCCATGCCGATTTCGGCCAAGGTCGAGATCAGCGCCTTGCAGGCCGATGTCGAAGACCACCGCCGCACGATCCAATCCCTGCGCGCCGAGATCGCGGGCAGCAACGAACGGCTCGCGCGTCAGGCCCAGCATTTCCGTGACGAGCTGCGCCGGCTCGGCAGCGGCGCGCAACTGCCGGGCGATGCCCCGCGCCGCCAAGCGGCCGAGGCCAAGCGTCCGACGTTGGCTGAACGGATTGCCGCGCCGCGACTGCCCCAGCTGACGCCGGTTGCCGCCTCGCATGATGCCGGTGAGACCGACGCTGGCCGCGATGCGGGCGCTCGCCCCGGCGGATTTTTGAAGGCGCTGAACGGCGGCGCTGATACGGCCGTGGCCGCTGACGAAAAGCCGCCCGCCCTGCCGGCCGCAAGCAGTGCTGGGAATATCAGCGCGGCGAGTGCCAGCGCTGGGAATAGCGGCGCGGCGAACAGCGGCGTGCCCGAAGCCATCGCGCGCCGTCCGCGCCTGCTTGAGCGCATTAGCGGCGGCGATAAGACCTGAGGTTTTGGCGCTGACTTTACGCGGGCGTTTCATCCAGCGCTGACCAAAAAGCCCCTAAAAAACCCGTCGTGTTTACCAGTTTCTTACGCCGTAACCCGTTGCACGGCCTGGCGAAAAATTCCGATTTAAAAACTTATCCCCGGGGGGTGCGCCGAGCCGCATACTGGGCGTTGAGGCAGATTCGGATTTGGAGCGTGCGGTGATGGGGATATCGATTTTGAGTTTGGCGTTGCTGAGTTCAGTGGCCTTACCGCCTCTTGTGACGCCGATCGGCAGCGCCGCGGCACCCGCTGCGCGGGCCGCCAACGACACGGCCGGGGCTGGCATGCCGCCGAATGGCGATGGGCTTGGCGGAGGATCGGGCGGTTCTGGCAACGGCCGTCCAGGTGGTCCCGGTAAGAGTGGTCCGTTTTCGCATGAGCCGCCCGAGGGACACGCCAAGACCATGTCGGCAGTGCTGGGCGAGATCGTCTGGCTGATGAGCCAAAGCCCGCTGCACAAGCAGTTTTTCATTTCTGACCTTGAGTGGTTCGTGATGACGCCGGCGCTGCTGCAGCAATTTCGCACCTTCTACGCGACCGACCGGCCGATTGGCGTCGTGCTGTGGGCGAGCGTCAGCGAGGAAGTTGAAGAACGCTTGATGGCCGGCACGACCAAGCTGCGTCCGCAGGATTGGAAATCCGGCGACAAGCTTTGGGTCGTCGAAGTCATCGCGCCATTCGGCGGTGCTGAAGAAATGGTCAAGGACCTTAAAGCCAACGTGTTCCCTGAGCGCCAGGTGCATTTCCTCGCGGTGAATAAGGATGGCAAGCAGGTGAGAGTGTTGTG
>JANMOL010000471.1:0-2441 GCA_031369245.1 Hyphomicrobium sp.
GAGCGCGATGCGCATCTTCTCCGGCCGCAGCGCCAGCCAAACCTGAAGGCCTTTGGTCAGCCCATCGGTGTTGCGCGTTTTGAAGTTGGCAACGCCCTCTGACCAGGCAATCTCGGCACAACCATCCGCAATCCCGGTCACGGTGCCCTCGAACACATTGACGTCACCTATAAAGCCCGCGACGTAGCGCGACTTCGGAGACTCGTAAATATCGCCCGGCGTCGCGACCTGGATCATCTCACCCTTGTCCATGACAGCGATCCGGCTCGCGACCGTCATCGCTTCTTCCTGATCGTGTGTCACGATGATGAAGGTGGTGCCGGTCGTCTCCTGAATGCGCATCAGCTCGAATTGCGCCGATTGGCGCAAGCGTTTGTCGAGCGCGCCGAGCGGCTCATCGAGCAGCATGATACTTGGTTTTTTGGCGATGGCGCGCGCCAGCGCGACGCGCTGCTGCTGGCCGCCGGACAATTGCTGCGGCTTGCGATTTGCAAATTTCTCGAGTTGAACCATCGCCATGGCCTCGGCCACGCGGGCATCGATATCGCCTTTGGCCATGCCTTCCTGGCGCAGACCGAAGCCGATGTTGCGTTCGACCGTCATGTGCGGGAATAGCGCATAGGATTGAAACATCATGTTCACGGGCCGCTCGTAGGGAGCCAGATCCGTGATGTCGTTGCCGGCGACGAAGATCCGGCCCTCGGTCGGCTTCTCAAAGCCAGCCAGCATGCGCAGCAACGTGCTCTTGCCGCAGCCCGACGGGCCGAGCAAGGCAAAGAATTCCCGCTCATAAATATCGAGCGTGAGGTTTTTGACGGCAACGAAATCGCCGAACCGTTTGGTGACGTTGTCAAACCGGACGATGGGGGATTTGGCTGGATCTTTCCACGGCGCAAAGCCCGATTGAGGCGCGGCCGTTCGCGGCCCGGCGCGCGACGCTGCTGCGCCGCTGGCGGGCTGAGGGGCCGATAGTGTGTCGATGGCTACAGGCCCAGACATGGTCTCAATCCCTGCTTGATATCGCCGCCATGGGCTCAACCGTGATTATTCTTGTTTGGCTGGCTATCACTGCAAGCAAAACCGGCGCCGCTAGACTGTCTAGGGCGCCGGTGTGCTGCACTATTTGCCCGTTACGACTTTTGTCCAGGCGCGCGTCACCACACGCTGGGTCTTGGTGTCGTACGAAGTCTTGACGAACAACCGCTTCATCGTTTCAGCATCAGGGTAGATCGACGGGTTCTTCTTGATGCCCTCATCGACAAACTCCTGGGCGGCAAGATTGCCGTTTGCGTACTGCACAAAATTCGAGGCCTTGGCGATCACTTCAGGCTTCATCAGGTAGTTGATGAACTCGTGGGCCTCGGCGGCGTTTTTGGCGTCGGCTGGGATCGCTAATTGATCGAACCACATCTGCGCGCCTTGAGTCGGCAACGAATAATTGATGACGTTGCCGTTCTTGGCTTCTTCTGCACGATTGCGCGCCTGCAAGATGTCGCCCGAATAGCCGATGGCTATACAGATGTCGCCGTTCGCCAGACCGTTGATGTATTCCGACGAGTGGAATTTCTGAACGCTCGGACGGATTGATTCCAGCAGTGCGCCAGCTTTCTTGATGTCGTCGGGGTTCTTGCTGTTGGGGTCGAGCCCGAGGTAATTCAGGACTGCGGGAAAGACGTCATCGGCAGAATCAAGAATGTTGACGCCGCAGTCTTTGAACTTCGCCAGGTTTTCTGGTTTGAGGATCAGGTCCCAGGAGTTGACCGGGGCATCTCCCATGCGCTCCTTGACCTTGGCTTCGTTGTAGCCAATGCCGGTCGTGCCCCACATGTAATTAACGGAGTAGACGTTGCCGGGATCGTAGATGCCGGCCCGCGTCATGATTTCGGGCCACATGTTCTTGATATTGGGCAGCTTTGATTTGTCGAGCTTTTGGAAAACCTTCGCTTCGATCTGGCGCGACAGGAATGGGCCGGTCGGCACCACCACATCATAACCCGATGATCCGGCCAGCAATTTGGTCTCGAGCACTTCGTTGCTGTCGAACACGTCATAGACAACTTTGATGCCGGTCTCTTTGGTGAAATCGGCCAGGATCGTGTCGTCGATGTAGTCGGACCAATTGTACACCCGCACTTGGCGATCTTTCGCGAAGGCTGAGTGGCCAACGATCAGGGCGGTCGTGACGAGGCCGCCGATCAGGGCGCGGCGCGTTGCGTGAAGGCTGATCATACGGCGTACTCCTCATTTAATCTCAAGCGAACAAAATCATGCGTTCCACGGGACCTGTCGCGGAATGATTCAAGCGGCTATGACGACGATTGCTAACACGGCCCGGCACATTATGGTCATGGACGACTTGCCAACCCGGCCGGGGGCGATGCCCTTTTGACCGGTTCGAAGATCTCTAGCTTAGCCAAGAATGCTGCCGTGCCAAGGAAGAA
>JANMOL010000388.1:0-1809 GCA_031369245.1 Hyphomicrobium sp.
GCTGTGCGAAGATCCGGACGCGGTCGCTGTCCTTGACGCAAGCCAGATGAGCATCGCGCGTCTGCATGGCGAGCTGCACGCCTATCTGGCGCATATCGCAGCAACCGCGCCGCGCGGCCGTGGCGGGCTCGGCGTATCGCAAGATTTGATGCGGATTCTTGAAGCCGCGGCTGCGGCGGCACGGGGCGGCAAACGGCGCGAAATCAACGGTGCGATCGTGCTGGCAGCGATTGTCGGTGATGGCCGCAGCGTAGCCGCGCAAATTCTGCAGGCCCAGGGATTGACGTTCGACGGCGTGATCCGGGCACTGCAATCAGCACTGACGCAACCCGCGCCTCCACCGGCTGCTGCCGACGACGTGCTGGCGCGAGCGCGCGAGCGGGTGCAATCGCGTTCGGCGCCCAGTTTGCGCGACATCATGAGTGATTTGCCGCGGCCTCCGCCTCCGCCGATGCCAGGATCATCGCATGGGGCATCGCTGGGGTCATCGCATGGGCCGTTGCCCGGCTGGCCGGATCGGCCGGCTGTTGCGTCAGAGGAGCCAGCAGCGCCGCTGACGCAACCGGCGAACACGCCTGCCGAACCGACACCGGTGCCTGCTGCTTTGACGCCGGTGATCTCCGCGCCGTCAACGCCAGATGCGCCGCCCGTTGCGCTGGAACCGGGGATGATGGACAGGGTTCCGGCCGAGCCCGCTCTGACACCCGACGTGGCACTCGCCCCAGCACCGGCTCCAACCGCGATGCCTGCGCCCTCGCGCCATCCGATGGCCGCGCCTGCGCCATCAGGCGATAAAAATCCTGGCTATGCCTATCCGGCGTCGCCGCCCATGCCGCAGCCCGCGCCCGCTCAGCCGCCCCTGCCGGCCGCAAACCGTAGTGAGCCGCCGCCACCCGCTGCTTTTGAACTCAACCGGCCGACGCCCCAGAGCGTGCCACCGCCAATTCCGCTGGGTGGCGCTGCGGGTGGCCCGCCGGGTGGACTGCTAGGTGGATCGACGCTGCCTGATGACGGATTGGGTGAGGTGCTGTCCTCGATCCGGCGGGCAACAGCCCAGTCTGGGCCGCAGTCTGGCCCGCAGTCTGGCCCTCAGCTCGGCCAGCGGCCGATGCCGCCGCCGTTTCAGCCGTCGCAATCGGCGGGTACGCCGCCGGTCTTTGCGCCCCCGCCTCTGGGCGTTCCAACGTCCCGCGGTGGCGGGCCGGATTTCCAACCGTCCGGCCTGCACGTGCCGCCTGCCCCGGCACCCGCACCCGCTCGGGCACCGGCATCTGCACCCGCTTTAGCGAAGCGAGAGGCGCGCGGCCGCGATCGCAAAGTTCAGGCTGAAGCCGGTCAGATTGCTGAAAACATTCCGCGCGGGATGCGTGTTGGCAAAACCGAGCGCGTTGAAATCCGGATCGGTAAGGCCGATGCGAAATCGATCACCGACGGCCTCGACGGCGGCGGCGTTGCGTGGCGTCACGATGTGACCGTGACGCAAGCCATGTCCGTTCGGCTGCGTGCACCCGAAGGCGGGTTCTTTATCGAGACGGTGTCACCGGAAACGCAGTGGATCGAAAATCACCTCGGATTTGCCAGCGATGATTTCGCGAGCTGGCGTTTTTTGATCACGCCACAGTCGCGCGGTTGGGCCCGTCTGCAAATTGTCGTGTCGGCGCGCACCATCGGTGCCGACGGCTTGGCGGCCGAGACGGCGCTGCCAGATCAGGTGATTGAGGTTAAGGTCCGCACCAACTTCAAACGGACGTTGTTGCGCTGGACCGGGTGGATCTTGGCCGCGGTGGCGGGCGGCGCGCTGGCGAAGTT
>JANMOL010000486.1:0-4656 GCA_031369245.1 Hyphomicrobium sp.
TGGGCGTCGTCGTGTCGGCGGCGCGGAAGCGGCGGACCATATCCAGGGTCTTCGGCATGGTTTGCCCGCTCTTGAGCGCCCGCTGAGACGAGGCCTGGATCGCGGGGCCGTCGGCCATCGGATCGGAAAACGGCATGCCGAGCTCGATCACGTCGGCACCGGCCTTGGGCAGGCCGGCGAGGATCGCCTCCCCGGTTGCGAAATCCGGATCGCCGGCGGAAACGAACGTCACGAGTGCGGGGCGGTTTTGTTTTTTCAGCGCAGCAAAGCGCGTGTCGATGCGAGAATGCAGGGTCATTCTTAGATCTTCATTCCGAGATGCTTGGCGACAGTGAACAGATCTTTGTCGCCGCGGCCGCAGAGATTCATCACCAGCAAATTGTCTTTCGGCAGCGTCGGCGCGAGCTTCATGACGTGGGCCAGCGCGTGGCTTGGCTCAAGTGCTGGAATAATACCTTCAAGCCGCGTGCAGAATTGCAGTGCCGTCAGCGCTTCCTTGTCGGTGATGGCGACGTAGGTGACACGTTGGGTGTCCTTGAGCCAAGCGTGCTCAGGGCCGACGCCCGGATAGTCGAGGCCGGCTGAAATCGAGTGACCTTCGAGAATTTGACCATCGCCATCTTGCAGCAAATACGTGCGATTGCCGTGCAGCACGCCGGGTGTGCCGCCGGTCATCGATGCAGCATGGCCGTTCTCGACATCGAGGCCGTGACCACCGGCTTCGACGCCGTAAATGGCCACATCGGCATCATCGAGGAAGGGATGGAACAGGCCGATGGCGTTTGAGCCGCCGCCGATGCAGGCGACCAGCGTATCGGGCAGCCGGCCTTCCGCCGCCAGCATCTGCTCGCGCGTTTCGCGGCCGATGATTGATTGGAAATCGCGCACCATCGCCGGGTAGGGATGCGGACCCGCCGCCGTGCCGATCAAGTAATAGGTGTCTTTGACGTTGGTCACCCAATCGCGCAACGCTTCGTTCATGGCATCTTTGAGCGTGCCCGCACCCGACGTCACGGGATTGAGCTTTGCGCCCAGCAGCATCATGCGCGCCACGTTCGGGGCTTGGCGCTCGACATCGGTCGCACCCATGTAGATTTCGCACGGCAAGCCATACTTGGCGCACACCGTCGCAACCGCCACGCCATGCTGACCAGCACCCGTCTCAGCGATGATGCGGGTCTTGCCCATCCGCATCGCCAGCAGAATTTGGCCAAGGCAATTGTTGATCTTGTGCGAGCCGGTATGATTGAGCTCGTCGCGCTTCAGGTAGATCTTGGCGCCGCCGAGTTCTTTGGTCATGCGGTCGGCGTAGTACAGCGGGCTCGGGCGGCCAGCGTAGTGCAGGTTCAGGTGATCGATTTCTGCCTGAAATGCTGGATCGGCCTTTGCGGCTGTGTACGCGCGCTCAAGATCGAGGACCAGCGGCATCAGCGTCTCGGCAACGAACCGGCCACCGAACAATCCAAAGAAACCCTTGTCGTCAGGACCGGTCGCAAAGCTGTTGGGGTGAGCGTCGCGCGTCTTTTGCGTCTTCGTTGACATACCCGTTCCTGGCTGGTTTTCTGTTCAGCGTTCCCGGCATCCAGCAGCGCTGGTGCGGGACACGCGAAATTTTAAAACTGCTTAGCGGTCTTTACTGCCCGAAGGAAGCGGCGGATCAACTCGGGGTCCTTAACGCCGGGTGCGCTTTCAACGCCCGACGAGACATCGACGGCGTTGGCACCTGTTGTATGGATGGCAGCAACGACGTTGTCCGGCCGCAGCCCGCCCGACAGCATGAACTTGAGCCGCCCTTTGACGGCATCCAGCAGACGCCAATCGAACGTCTCGCCATTGCCGCCCGGCAGTATGGCGCCTTTCGGCGGCTTGGCATCGAAAATGATCAGATCCGCTGCACCCTGAAAAGCCTCGGCGCGGCGCACGTGTTGCGCGGTCTCGACCTTCAACGCTTTGAACACCGGCAGATGAAAGCGGCAGCGGATCTCTTTGACGCGCGGCGCGCTTTCATCGCCATGAAGCTGCAAGATATCGGGTTGGACTTTTTCAACAATGGCGTCGAGGGCCCGGTCATCGGGATCAACGAACAGGCCGACGATTTTAGTTTGCCCGCGCGCCCGGTCCGCGAGGTCGAGGGCCGTTGCGATATCGACGTGACGGGGGCTGCGCGGAAAAAACACCAGACCGATGTACTCAGCGCCTTCCTCAAGCGCCACATTCAAGGTGGCCGCGGTTTTCAATCCACAAATCTTGACGTCGGTTGCCATAGCGGCGGTCCAAGCTTCAGGTCTTGCCCGTTGTGCTGCCCGTTGTGCGGCTATTCGCGCTGCCGGTCAGGCGGCGCTTTTGCCAGCGCTTCAAAGCGATGAAGGTCCAAATGCCTTCGACCAGAGCGAATGGCAACGAGCCTTGCAGGAAAGCATAGGCCGAAGCGAGCGCACACGCGACCGCAAATCCGAGCACGCACCACGCGCTGACATCCTCGAACGCGTAGAACAGCAGCATCAAGCTGACAGCTGCAAACCCGAAAAGCGTTAAGCCATCCATCTCAGCTGGCCCGATTGTACACGGTCAGCGGCCAGCGATCGCGAGGTCATGGCCGCTGGCACCCGCGTTATCGCGTTCACGCGACAGGCGATCGGCTTCGGCCTGCCAGCGCTGCGCGCGATGGCCCTGTGTGCGCGCCGTGCGGCGCCAGCGGCTCTGTCCGAGCCAGGTTGCAGCCCCGCCCAGCATCACGCCCAAAACCAGCGCGCCAAGCAAATACGCATAAAACGGCAGTTGCACCGACAGCGCCGGTTGCTCAGGCCGGAACGGATCGAGGATCAATTGCACGGAGTGGCGATTGGAAACCGCGATTGCGACCAGGGCGGCGCCGAGCGGAAACGCGATCAGCAGCGATAGAATACGCCTCAACACGATTGATCACCTCTCATGCACGCAACAAACAGGGTAGCACGGCTGGCAGCACCCAGTGCTGGCCTTAGGCTTGGCCTCAGCCTTGCCCTTAGGCCCAGCTTCAGTGCTGGCTCTTGCCGTTATTCAACTTATCGCGCAGTTCCTTGCCGGTCTTGAAAAACGGCACGAACTTTTCAGCCACCGAAACGGTCGTACCCGTGCGCGGATTGCGGCCCTGGCGCGACGCGCGATGCTTGACGGTAAAGGCCCCGAAGCCGCGCAGTTCAACCCGGTCGCCGCGCGCCAGCGCGTCAACAATCTCATCGAAGATCACGTTGACGATGCGCTCGACGTCGCGATGGTAAAGATGCGGATTATTGGTCGCGATCTTTTGCACCAGCTCTGATTTGATCACGTTGCGCTCCCCAGCTCAGCTCCAGCCCGCACGTTCGCGCCAGATCTGCGATCAATTCTCTTTATTTTTCAGAAGGATGCCAAACAGAAAGCAGACCGTCAAGGCCGAGGTTGGAAATTGAGCGGTCGCCCAGCAGCTGACTGGCAAGCTGGCGCACGCCCGCGCTGACGGCGCTGCCTGCCGCCTGACCGGCCATCGCCTTAAAGCCATACATACTGGGCGTGTCCGGCTTCCAATCGACAACTTTGGCGTCTTTATCGACGTTCTTGACGTCCTTCAGCCATTTGACGGCATCGTCCTCGCCGCCGATCTGGTCGACGAGTTTGACCTCAAGGGCTTCACGGCCGGAGAAGATCCGGCCTTCAACCAATCCGGGCACATCCGACGGCTTGATGCCGCGGCGCGTTTCGACCAGCGATAAAAACCATTGAAAGCCATCCGCGACCATGCCCTCGGCAACCTTGCGGCCGCCCGCATCGAGGGGCTCGAACGGCGACGGCGTGGCCTTCAACGGCCCGCTTTTGATCTCGTTCACTTTGACGCCGATCTTGTCCATCAGCTGGACGAATTCCGGCCACTGCACGATCACCCCGACCGAGCCGGTAATGGTGTTGCCGCGCGCCACGATGTGGTCGGTGCCGAGGCCAGCGATGTAGGCAGCCGACGCCGCAATCGTACCAAACTGCGCGACCACCGGCTTTTTCTTGGACAATTCCCGCAGCGCTTCATAAAGCGCTTCGCCGCCCGTCGTCGTGCCGCCGCCCGAGTTGACGGTCAGGATGACGGCTTGAATGTTCTTGTTTTCAGCAACGCGGCGCATGAGCCGGAGCATATCGCGATCTTCCGTAATCAATCCTTCAATCGCAATGCGGGCGATTTGCTTCTGATCCGCAAGGCCAGTCGGTAAGTAGCGTGCCGCGACCGTCGCCGCGGCGACGACGGCTGCCGCGATTGCCGCCCCGCGCCAGAACCCGAGACGGCGCTTCAGATTGCGGCGATCGAGCACGCTTTCGGTCTCGAGTGACATTGGGCACGGCCTCGTTCTGTTGACTGCTCGCCCCTCTACAAGACGCTGGCCGTTGATTCAACGTTGCCTTTCGAAGTCAGAGCGGCTTTTGTGCGCTGCGAACCCACCGCAACCGCAGGGAGGCTGTCCCAGTGCCTGTCAGTCCTATCTCAGTTCCTCCCGTCCCCTTTCGACTGATCGACAGCGGCATCCGTGCCGGTCGCCTGCAGATTGCCTATGATCAGGCGCTGATCGACTTGCATGCCGCCAGCAAGGTGCCGGATACATTGCGCTTTCTGCGGTTTCACCCGACTGTGCTGGTTGGCCGTCACCAGGCCGT
>JANMOL010000536.1:0-1992 GCA_031369245.1 Hyphomicrobium sp.
AGCGCGCTGCGGCGCGAGGTGATGGCTGGCCGGTAATGGCTGGCCGCAAAACTGCCAGCCGGTGGTTGATTGAGCGCCCGTCAATGCCCGGCTAAAGCCCTTTGACGATATTGCCGACCATCAGCGTCAGATAGGCGACGATGGCCAGCCAGAACTCCTGGTGCGGCAGGTAGCGCGGGATCGGGATGAAGCCGAGTTTGGTGATCAAGGCCAGACTGGCGAGCGTCAACGACATCAGGAAGATCGCGATTGTCGGCGGATTAAGACGCATGACAGGACCTTGCAAATCTGACGGCTGAGGCCACGGCATCCAAGCGCCGGCATCTGCGCGCGTTATCCCGCGCAAGGCAGTAATCCGCAACCTCTGTTGTCAGACTGCTGCTATCGCTGCGAGATTTAGAGAGCCTGCGCTGGCTTAGCGGCCACGATTGCGGCCGGTGCTGGCTGAATTTCCATCACGAACCGGATCGAGCCTGCCGCGGCGTTACGCGCGTCTTTGGCGGTTACGAGAACAAACCGGCTGGGGCCTGAGCTGGTGTCGATTTCCGTCAGCTTTGGCTGGAATTCAGACACGGCCGCCACTTCAAGATCGCGCTGCTCGCCGCCGAGCGTGAGTGAAATCCGGTCGCCAAGCGAAACGGTTTTGGTGACCGGCGCGCCGCCATCCTGGCGGATCGCACTCAGCCAGAAATCTTCTGAGCCCGACAGCGGCACGGCCTTGGCCATGCGCTGCGCCGCGACGGGGGCTGATCCCTGAAGCGCTGCCGAGAAGCTGGTGCGCAGCATCGCCTCGGAACTGGACATCAGCGCCGTGCTTGCGCCGAAAACGGCGCCAAGGGTCAAACCCGTAACAAGCACCGCGCCAGAAAGCTTG
This sequence comes from Hyphomicrobium sp., assembly GCA_031369245.1. Classification (GTDB taxonomy): domain Bacteria; phylum Pseudomonadota; class Alphaproteobacteria; order Rhizobiales; family Hyphomicrobiaceae; genus Hyphomicrobium_B. The sequence continues at coordinate 875 of JANMOL010000536.1, forward strand.
TTGAACCAGACGGTCATGCCAAAGCTCCTCGATATTCACCGCAATTGTATAGCATGAGAGTCGCCGCTTGGTTCACTCGTTGACCGAGGCTGGCGCAAAATTTTCGCTAGAAAGGTTGTTTTATTGCGCACTGTCAACGGTTTGCGGGCGTGCGGCGGGGGTGCGCATAGGCCTGACGGAGATGCCGGAAAACGGCCAAATTCAAGGCAACGGCCAGTGAGAAGGCGATGGCTAGCAGGCTCCAGGCTGCCTGTTCGCTGGTCCGGCGGTAGACCGCATCGGGATTGTTGGGTGAACTGGTGGTCGCGATCTCGACCAGCGGCCGCACGCCCGCTTCGGCCAGCGCGGGGCCAACGGACTGGAACGCCGCGTTGTGCAGTGCGGGCGTGACAAAGGTATGCGGGCTGGCGGACGACGGGGCGCAATTCAGCGTCAGCGCGGCCGTCCCGAATACGGCGAAAGCGGCCAGGGCGTCGATCGCGGGGCGGACCAGTTTGTAGCGTACTTTGGCGCGCGGGGCTGTACCCGGCTCAGACGCGTTAATTGCCGATTTTACGCCGAGCGCGCGTGTCCAAAACCCCATCACCGAACCTCCGTTAGAATGACTTGTCCCTACAGACGAAGCACTTAACGAACAGTTCACTCTGCTATCTTGGCGCCGATGGGCCGAGAATGTGGCGCTGCGGGAGCATTTGCGATGATTTGCGATGCGGCCGGGTTGATGTGTCGTTTGCGCACCAAAATAATGCAGCCGCGCGCGGCGCTTGGCGCGCTGGTGCCAACCAAAGGCCGTCTTGCGGTTAAAACCGCTTGGGCGTAGTTTCCGCGCCGTTCATTTCGCGGTTGCGAAATCATCATTTCCCGTTCTAACCACAGCTCGATCACACCACAGCTCGTTCACACCACAGCTCGTTCACACCCCATCTCGTTCTAACTCCATCTCGTTCTAACCCCATCTCGTTCTAACCATAGGCCGCTCGTCCCATGGGCTTCATCGCCGACAGCTTGAATCGCATTCAGCCATCCGCCACCATCGCCGTCTCGACCAAAGCCCGCCAGCTGAAAGCCGAAGGCCGCGATATCGTTTCGCTGTCCGCTGGTGAGCCCGATTTCGATAC
>JANMOL010000619.1:0-13012 GCA_031369245.1 Hyphomicrobium sp.
TTACACGCCTGACGAACGCTTTTTCAAAGAAGTTCGAAAGCCACGGTCAGATGGTCGCGCTTTACACGGTATTCTATAATTGGACCCGCATTCACAAAACGCTTCGCGTTACGCCAGCGATGGCGGCGGGGCTGACGGATAGGGTTTGGGGTATGGAAGACGTTGTGGCACTTATGGACGCAGCCGCTCCAAAGCCGGGTCGCCCGGTAACTTACAAAAGGCGTGATGCGGCAATTTCAAACTGAGACACTACCGGACGTCAGGGGGACTGGCGCCGCCTGGGGTTTGCAGCTATAAGCCCGCGCCATGGACGGACTGGCGGCTTTGTTGCTCGCCAGAGCGCCGCACAACATTCCTTCGTATTTTGCGCCGGGGCAAACGTGTTGCTGGCCGCATGAACAACCGCCGCCGCTCATGAGAGCGGACCGGCGCAGCATTTGGAGCAGGGTAGATGGCAGTTCCACGCAGTAAAATGTCGCCGATGAAGCGCGGTCAGCGCCGTTCGCATGACGCTTTGACGGCGCCTGTTTACGTCGAAGACAAGGATAGCGGCGAGCGCCGCCGTCCCCACCACATCGACCTGAAGTCGGGCAAGTACCGCGGCCGCCAGATTTTGCCGGCGAAGACTGACGCGTAACGCCTCAATCCTGCGATATTGACGCCCTCTGATGCTGATGCGGCCCGGCGGCTATCGCTGCCGTGCGACCGCCTTCGCTTGTTGGCTTGCGACTGCCGTCGCTTGCTGCCTTGCGACTGCCGTCGCTTGGCAAATCACGCCCGCCGTGTCACAAGGCCCGCAGCATGTTCGACGCTGACGAATGGCCATACGTTTGAGAGGAATGCCCCATGTCGCTTCGAGCCATCCCGCTCTTGATCCTCGCCTTCATCCTCTACAACGTCATCGTGTTCGCGTTTGGCCGCGAGGGGCTCGACACCGCGCTCTTTAGTCCAAAAATGCTGAGCGGCGGCGAGTGGTCATTCCGCTGGGGCGATCTGATCCTGCTGGTCACGCTGATCCTGCTGTTCATCGAGATTGTGAAGTCGACCTTCACCTCGACGTCGACGCTCATCGACCACGCCCTGTCGATGGTGGTTTTCATCGCCATCCTGGTTGAATTCCTGATGGTGCCCCAGGCAGCCACCTCGGTGTTCTTCCTGATCCTGGTTGCGTCCCTGATCGACGTCATCGCCGGCTACACGATTGGCATCCGCGTCGCCAAGCGCGACCTCAGCATCGGCGCCGATCAGTAATCCGCGCTCCTCACCGCTCACCACTCAACGTGTTTGCAAACGGCCAGCCGCCAAGCTGGCCGTTTTTGCGTTTGAGGCGCGTTCCATTGACCGCCGCCAGCCGGTGTTTTTCGAGCCAGTGTTTTAAGTCTTGTTAGGGATTTCACACTAACGTTTAACGAACGCCCTGCGGTTTGGCTGGTGCGCGGGCTTTTCTGGTCGGCGCGCGCTGGCTGATTTTTTGAGGTTCCTGGTGGCATCTTCGCCCACCCATCCTGGATTTTTACAGGCAACCGCGATGGCTTCAGAGGCCACGGGCGGATCGCGGCTTGTGACCGATCCGTTGACCGAAGCCGAGTGCCTCGATCTCGTCGGTATTCTCTCAGCCATCGATGAAACCGCCTACGTCTGGGATTTTAAAACCGACCGGATCGAGTGGGAAAACAACGCCGCTGCGATCCTCGGCGTCCGCGATGGCGCGCTCATTGCGACCGGAGCTGGTTTCCAGTCGATGATCGCCGCCGAGCACCTCAAGCGGCGCGCTGATGCGTTTGCAGCCAACAAGGCGGCCGAGCGGGTGCGCGGCGTGCCCTACCGCCTGCAATATCATTTTTTATCGTCCGGGCGGCGGGCGGATACCGCCATTCGTCTCGAAGATCAGGGCCGCTGGTGGCCGGGCGCTGACGGGCTGCCTGAGCGGGCGCGCGGCGTTCTGCGCGTCATCAACGATCGCTACCTGGAAGAGCAGCGGCTGCTGTTTCGAACCGACCACGACGAGCTGACGGGACAGCTCAACCGGATCCGCTTGACCGAAGCCCTGACTACGGTCATTGCACGGGCGGATAGCGGCGGCCCGCCCTCGGCGTTTTTGATCGTGGCCGTCAATAATCTGGCCGTGATCAACGAGACCTTCGGCTTCAGCATCGGCGATGAGGTTATCTCCGACGTCGCGCGCACGATCAAAGACAAGTTGCGCGGCGGTGATATCATCGGGCGCTATTCCTCAAATAAGTTCGGTATCCTGCTGCACGATTGCGGACCGGGCGCGATGCGCATCGGCGCCGAGCGGTTTATGAAGGCCATTCGCGACACGACCATCAAGACCTCGGCGTGCCAGCTGTCGGCGACGGTCTCGATCGGCGGCGTCGTGCTGCCCGATCAGGCCCATACCGTCCAGCAGGCTTTGAATTTCGGACTGCACGCACTGGATCGCGCCAAGACCAAGCGTTTTGATTGTTTCATGGCATACGAGGCCGTGCCGGGCGCTGAGACCAGCCGGCGGCGCAGCATCACGATTGCCGACGACGTTATCCAGGCGATCGACGAAAACCGGATGCGGCTGGTGCTGCAGCCGATGGTCAATGCCAAGTCGGGCAAATACGAAATTTATGAATGCCTGCTGCGGATGGAAAAGCATGACGGCAGCCTGGTGTCGGCTGGCGAATTCATTCCGATTGCCGAGCAGCTCGGCTTGTCGCGCTTGATCGACCGGCGGACGCTGGAGCTGTGCGTCGGGCTGCTCAAGCGCCATCCCGATCTGTGCCTGTCACTCAATGTCTCAGGCTTGACGTGCTCGGATCACGAATGGCTCGTCACGCTCCAGCGTTTGACCAGTTCGAGGGCGGATATCCTGCGGCGCATGATCATCGAGATCACGGAAACGGCGGCGATCCAGGATCTCGATCAATCGATCAATTTCGTTGATACGCTCAAAGAGCTCGGCTGCCGGGTCGCGATCGACGACTTTGGAGCCGGTTACACGTCGTTTAAGAACTTAAAGATGCTCAACGTCGATATGGTCAAAATTGACGGCGCCTTTGTGAAGAACCTGGCCGACGACACGAGCGATCAGATTTTCATCAAAACCATGATTGAACTGGCCCAGACCTTCGGTATGGACACCGTTGCCGAGTGGGTCGAAGACGCGCGATCAGCGCAAATGCTGTCCGACGCCGGCATCACCTATCTGCAGGGTTTCCACTACGGCATGCCGATCGATTCCAGCGACTACGGCAAAACGGCCGTGCCTGGGTAGACCACCGGCGTCCTGCTTTTAGGGCTGGCCTCAAGGGCAGGCCTTAAGGGCGAGTCTGGGACATCTTCTCTATTTTTTGCTGCATGGCCGAGAGCTGGGCTTTGAGCTCGGTCAGCTCATCGCGCGGCTGGGCTGCTGCAGACTTGCCGGTGCCGGTGCCAGTAGCGGTGCCAGTAACGGTGCCAGTAACGGCTGCGTCGGCTGCGGGCTGAGTAGCGGCCGCGCCGGCTGCGGCTCCAGGAACCGCGCCAGGCACGGCTCCGGGAGCTGATCCTGGGCTTCCCGGCATACCCGGCATTCCGGGCTTTTGTCCGCCGCCAGCGACGGCACCAAACGAGGCCCACATCGACATGGCCTGCTCGAACATCGCCATGTTCTGTTTGGCCTGCGATTGGTAGAAATCAAACGCCGCTGCCGGGTTGGTGAAGGCGGTGGCGAATTGCTCGCGAAACTTCGATTGCTCTTTGACGAGATGCTCAAGGCTGAACTGCAGATAGCTCGGCACCATGCGCGCGATGCTGTCGTCATAAAAGCGGATCAGCTGGCGCAGAAACGGGATCGGCAGCAGGGCTTGGCCGCCCTCGCGGCTTTCCTGCTCGACGATGATTTGGGTCAGCACGGCGTGCGTGAGGTCATCGCCATTTTTGGCGTCATAGACCACGAAGTCCCGGTCGCCGCGCACCATCTTGGCCAAGTCTTCCAAGGTCACGTAGGTGCTTGTCTCAGTATTATACAGCCGCCGGTTCGCGTACTTTTTTACGACGACGGTTTCTCGCTTCGGGGCTTGGACTTCGGCGCTATTCAACATCGCGGCAGGGATCTCTCTAGCGGCACTTGCTGCACTGCGGCAGCTTACCACACCGGCGGGGCGCACCGCCAGACGTTTTTGCCACCCGGCCGGGCAGGGCACCGCGCCATTACGGGCAGGGTCAGCCAACGGGTCGCAATTGCTGAACGCGCGCCCGCGCTGCACAGTCTTCAGGCTTGAGTTTATAGGTGGCATTGGCCGCCTGCCTGCCGTACACCCAACAAAACCTCAGAAAAATCTCGCCCAGGGAGGGCCTCGATGAGCCAGGATGCTTCGACGATCGTCATCGCAAGTGCAGCCCGTACGCCGGTTGGATCATTCAATGGCGCGCTGGCCAGCCTGCCGGCCCACAAACTTGGCGAAGTGGCGATCCGGGCGGCGCTCGAGCGCGCCAAGGTGCAGCCGGGCGATGTCTCGGAAGTCATCCTCGGCCAGGTGTTGACGGCGGGCCAGGGTCAAGGCCCGGCGCGGCAAGCCTCGATCGGCGCCGGCATCCCTGTCGATGCGCCGGCCTGGAGCATCAATCAAATTTGTGGGTCGGGCCTGCGCGCTGTGGCACTCGGCATGCAGCAGATCCAGACCGGCAACGCCACGATCGTCGTCGCGGGCGGCCAGGAAAGCATGAGCCAGTCGGCCCATGCAGCGCACATGCGCGATGGCACCAAGATGGGTGATGTCAAGTTCGTCGACACGATGGTCAAGGACGGGCTGTGGGACGCTTTCAATAATTATCACATGGGCACGACGGCTGAGAACGTCGCGCGCCAGTGGCAGATCACGCGCGAAGAGCAGGACAAGTTTGCCGTCAGCTCGCAGAATAAAGCTGAAGCGGCGCGCAAGGCTGGCAAGTTCAAGGACGAAATCGCGCCGGTCACCATCAAGGGCAAGAAGGGCGACACGGTCGTCGATACCGACGAATACATCAAGGACGGCACAACGATTGACGGCATCGCCAAGTTGCGTCCGGCGTTCGATCCAAAAGAAGGCACCGTCACCGCCGCCAACGCCTCAGGCCTCAACGACGGCGCAGCTGTTGTCGTGCTGATGACGCTGGCGGAAGCCAAGAAGCGCGGCATCACGCCGTTAGCGCGCGTCGTGTCGTGGGCCACCACCGGCGTCGATCCGTCGATCATGGGCACGGGCCCGATTTCGGCCTCCAAGAAAGCCTTGGACAAGGCCGGGTGGACGCATGCTGATCTTGATTTGATCGAAGCCAACGAGGCGTTTGCCGCTCAGGCCATCGCCGTCAACAAGGGCCTTGGCTGGGACACTTCGAAGGTCAACGTCAACGGCGGTGCGATCGCCATCGGCCATCCGATCGGCGCATCGGGCGCGCGCATTCTCAACACACTGCTGTTTGAAATGCAGCGCCGCAATGCCAAGAAGGGCCTTGCCACGCTGTGCATCGGCGGCGGCATGGGCGTCGCGCTGTGCGTCGCCCGCGACTAACTTTATTCCACACACGATGAGAGCGTTTGCCGCCCGGCACTGCGGGTGGCAGGCACTCTGCTCCCCGCACGAACACGACCGCTGCAATTCATTCAATCAATCAAGAAATCAACTGGAGGAAACACTATGGCACGGGTTGCCGTCGTTACCGGAGGCACGCGCGGCATTGGCCACGCTATCTCCATCGCGCTCAAAAATGCCGGCTATCGCGTTGCCGCGAGTTACGCTGGCAATGACGCCGCCGCGCAGGCGTTTCAGGTTGAGACCGGTATTCCGGTCTACAAGTTCAACGTCGCGAGCTTTGAAGAGAGCGAAAAAGCCCTCAAGCAAATTGAGAAGGACGTCGGCCCGATCGATGTCGTCGTCAACAACGCTGGCATTACGCGCGATGCGATGTTCCACAAAATGACCAAGGCCCATTGGGACGAAGTCATCGGCACCAACCTCAACGGGCTGTTCAACGTCACGCGCCCGGTTTGGGAAGGCATGCGGGCCCGCAAGTTTGGCCGCATCATCAACATTTCGTCGATCAACGGCCAGAAGGGCCAGATGGGCCAAGTGAACTACTCGGCCTCCAAGGCCGGCGACATCGGTTTCACCAAGGCATTGGCGCAAGAAGGCGCGCGCGCTGGCATCACGGTCAACGTCATCTGCCCGGGCTATATCGCAACCGAAATGGTCAAGGCGATTGCGCCCGACGTGCTCGAGAAAAACATCCTGCCGCAGATCCCCGTCGGCCGCCTCGGCGAGCCCAGTGAAATCGCACGCTGCGTGGTGTTTCTGGCATCCGATGACGCTGGCTTCATCACCGGCTCGACGATCACCGCCAACGGCGGGCAATACTTCGCCTGATTTTTGGCGCTTCCGACTCTCGTTCCGAGAGCCGGCCGGAAGCGCTGGACTACATGCAACCGCGGCGGAGCGATTCGCCGCGGTTTTGTTTGTCTCGTGTCTGCTGCCACAAGCCGCGTAACAATTTGAGCTGTGGAGCGTAACTCCCTTAGCCGACCGCGAGAGCCGGCACAGATCGAGGGGAGTTAGACGATGATGAACGATGATCGGCGGCCAGAGCGCCCGGCCGCCAAGGCGTGGGGTTCTGCTTTTTTCGCGGCTATCGCGGCCGCAATGGGATTGGCTGCGTCGCTGTCGGCGTGTTCCGGCAAATCTGGCGGTGATTTTCCCTCGAGCCCGCCATCGCGCGGCAGCTTCACGCAGTAGCGCCGCTCTGGGCTTGGCGGCTTGAGCTCGAGCCGGCTGCAATCGCTGGACTCCATGCAACCGCGGCGGCGCTGTCCGCCGCGGTCAGCGTTTGCCGCGCTTATGTCAGCGCACCGAATTTGCCGCTTTTGAAATCGAGCATCGCCTGCTTGATTTCGCCGATCGTGTTCATCACGAACGGCCCATGGGCCACGACCGGCTCGTTTATTGGCGCACCACTCATGATCAAAACCGTTGCCGCCTCGGCAGCGTCGATCGTGAACGTGCGTCCCGTGCGGCCAAGCCCGATCAGCTGCCCTGCGTGTGCTGGATGCTTGTCATTGACGCGGATGCGGCCGTGAAGCACCGCGAGTGATCCCGAATGACCTTCGGGGAGTGTAAACGCGGCTCCCTTGCCGCTGGCCATCGAGACATCCCACAGATCGATCGGCGTAAAGGTCTGCGCTGGTCCTTTGCGGCCCTGATAATCGCCGGCCACGACGCGCACGCGGCCAGCACCGTCGGGCAGATCGACGGATGGAATGCTGGCATTGAGCAGCGTCTGGTAACCGGCCGGAGCTGATTTGTGTTTCGCTGGCAAGTTGACCCACAGCTGGACCATTTCCAGCGTGCCGCCAGTGCGCGCGAAGGCCTCCGAGTGGAACTCCTCGTGCAGAATGCCCGCTGCGGCCGTCATCCACTGCACGTCGCCCGGCCCGATGATGCCGCCGCTGCCGGTCGAGTCGCGATGCTCCAGCTCGCCCTGGTAGACGATCGTCACGGTTTCAAATCCACGATGCGGATGCTGGCCAACGCCGCGCCGGTGATGAGCGGGCGCGAAGGCCATCGGCGCTGCGAAGTCGAGCATCAAAAACGGGTCAAAAGCCGCGCTATCGCCGCCGGGGGAAATCAGCGATTGCACCGGAAATCCGTCGCCGACCCAATGCATGGCAGGGGCGTCTGAGACGCCAATCACGTCTTTCATAGCGCTACTCCTTATGCGCGCCGCATCCACCAGCGCGCCTCAGGTCAGCATGTGGGCAGTGTGCCGCGTTGGTGCTAGCGGCTGCGGCATTGGCTGCAGCATCCGCCCGCAGATCCACCGGCAGAAAAAGCTGTGGATTTCTGCCGCGCGGTTGATTGGGAATTCTGTCGCCGCACCGTTTCATCATCCCGGCACTGGCCGCGATGACGGTGTGTTTGTGCAGGAATTTAACCACGTGTGACGCTTGCTCCGTTGTTGTGTAACGCGGGCTGAACTGACGCGTATCTCCAGCATACCGGCAGCCGTTCGAGCCGGGCTTTGAGATGCGGGCTGTAGCTCAGTGGCAGAGTACGACCCTACCCGGGTCGAGGCGAGGGTTCGATTCCCTCCGCCCGCTCCAAAAGTTAGGCGTGCAGCGCGTGTTCGCCGCGGCGGCCTGAGGCGCGTTCACTTGGCAGTGGCAGTGGCAGTGGCAGTGGCAGTGGCGCCGGCGCCGTCCTCAACGAAACAACAGATCGATCGCGCGCTGTGAACATTTCGACGCCCCAGTCGTATGTTTTTTTAGCCGCAGGCGGGACGCGGTTTTAATCGAAGGGAGTTTTACATCGATGAAAAACAATCGGTCGCTCGAGCGCGAAGCCGTCAAGCGAGGGCCCGCCAAAAAGCGGCGTGCAGTGCTGTTGACCGCCACGGCCGCCACCATTGCCGTTGCCGCGGTGCTGTCGGCTTGTGCTGGCAAGTCCGGCGGCGGATATGACACCAGCCCGCCGTCGCGTGGCGGCTACTTCACTCAATAGTTTGCGGCTTTCGATCGGGCGTGAGCGCTCAAAGGTATCTTCCGCGCGAGCCGTATCGCAAAAAAGAAACGCCCTGGATTTCTCCGGGGCGTTTTTGTGTTTGTGTGGCGTGTGCCAGCGGCGGGCGGACTAGCCCCTTAAGCGCGTGCGAACGATGCGCGGGAATTCGTCTTCGACGTCCTGGGCACCGTAGCTGCCTTGCGAGCGCTGGTCGGCGATGTGCTGGCGGCCTTCTTCAAGGCTCCACCAGCGGTCGCCGGACGGCTGCGCGGATGCAGCCATCGGAGCTGCCTGCTGCTGCATGGGCGCCTGTCCCGGTGGCGCGGCCGCTGGCGCATAGGCTGGCGCACGCTGCTGTTGTTGGGGGGCTGAGAACCAGGCTTCAACCAGATCGAGTTCGTCGGCCGACAGGCTCAGGCCCTGGCTGCGGCAGCGCGCCACGACGAAGTTGCGGAAGCGGCTGGCAAACAAGTTGGCGGACGCGCCCTGCTCGAACCACGGATCACTTTCGCTGACGACGTCGAGAATGAAGCGCAGATCTTCGCGTTTCAAATCGAGGCCGAATTCACGGGCGCGCTGGGTCACGTTGGCCAGTGTCTGCGCGCCTTGCAGACCGTTGGCGGTGATTTCCTGGGCCATGACATCGAACATCACGCGGTACTCGGCCGGTGCCAAGGCTGGCGCTTGGCAGGCCTCGTGGATACGAGCGATGGAGTGCTGGATCTGGGTTGCCTGCTCGGCCGAGCGCGGCGCGGCCGCTTGCGGCGCTTGGGCGGGCGGCGGCGCGGCGCGCTGCATGTCGCGATGGGGGGCGTCGCGGCGGACGTCCATCTGGGGCGGAGCAGCAGGAGCTGCTGGTGCGGGCTCGCGCATTTGCGGCATCATCGGCGGCGCTTGCTCAGGCGCGCGGCGGGCCTGCATCGGCGGCATCATCGGCGGTGGTGTCTGCTGCCGGATTGGCTGATCGGCTGGCGCTTGGGTCAGCGGATGCTGGGCGTAGCGCGGCGCGGGAGCTGCGTGGAATGAGCGCTGCGGCTCAGCGGCGGCCTGCGGGGCGTCAAACGGGACTTGCTCGGCGCGGCGCGCCTCCATCTGCGGCATCGGGGGTGCGGCCAGTGGCGGGGCCAATTGCGGGGCGAGCAAGCCGGCTGCCGAAATATGCCGGTTGCCGTCAAACACGGTGTAGGGCGCGGTATCGCTCAAATGAATGTCATCGGGCAGACCGGCGAGCAGCAAATCGCGGAAGGTGCCGTAGCCGCCCCAATTGGTGCCAACGGTTTTCTCGCGTCCGACCATGCGGACGGCGCGATCGGCAAGCGTTTCGAGCGGCACGGCCTGCGGGGCGGTGCGGACATGACCGACGATCTCGATCAGGATTGCGCGGCGGGCTTCTTCAATATCGATGACCGGGATGGCAGCGTTGGATGCTGACAGTTCGCGCGGCGCTGACTCTGAGCCCGGCAGGCGGTTGTTCAGCAGCAAGGCGATCAGGTTCGACTCGCGAATTTCGCCGTCGCTGATCGCGGTGTAAGGCTGCGCGGTGTGATCGTTGGCGAAGACCACTGTGCGGCGGGCGTGGGCGCGCAAGCGATGCAGAACCGGCGTGAAATCCGCGTCACCCGATAGAATGATGAATTCATCGAAGTAGGTGTCGTGGGTCAGGATATCGCGGATATCCATGACGATGCGGATGTCGGCCGAGTTCTTGAGCTGGGCTGTCAGCGGCGGGCAGTCGATCACTTCGAAGCCAGCGCGCATGAAGTGGTGGCGCACAAATGGGAACGAGTTCATGTCGGTCGAATTGTCGTGCGCGTTGCGGCGTGGCTGCGAGTTGCCATAGCAGCGGTTCATGGCGATGCGGCGCTGGCCGCCGGCCGCGAGGCTCGAGGTCGGCGTGATCAGTTCGCCGGAAATGATGCCTTGCAGCCAGGTTCCGCTGTCTTTAGCGAACCGCTTGGCGGCTTCATCGCTCTTGCGCTTCAATGACAGATAGATGTTGTCGTAGTCGACAAAGACTGTCGATAGGATCGGTCCTGTGGACTCGCGCTTCATTGACGGCAATCCCCCGTGGGCGAACTTTGATTAGAAATCACTGTTTATGAGTCGCTTCCCATCAGCAAGACGAGCCCGGCCTGCAAGCAGGGAAATAGCCAAATATCCCGGGGATTGAAGGCCTTCTCGACACGCTTCAACGCCCGAAGACGGTGGACGGTTGGGGCGAACGCGGCGATTGTTTTTGAGCTGTGGCCGGAAGGCCGCGGGCTTGCGTCAGCGCGCAGCCGTCAGCGGCGTGCCGTCAGGCTTTGTTCTTGAGCTCGCGCAGGCGCGCAAACACGTTGGCGTCAGGGGCGCCGCCAAGGCCGAGCCGGGCGCGGATCGCGGATGAGTGCGGCCGCAAAAATGGATTGGTGGCGCGCTCAAGGCTGATCGACGTCGGGAGTGTCGGCTGACCGGCTGCGCGTTTGGCTTCGACGGCGATCATGCGGGATTTGAGGGCGTCGTTTTCTGGTTCAACCGACAGCGCGAAGCGGCCGTTGGCGAGGGTATACTCGTGCCCGCAATAGATGGCGGTATCAGACGGCAGTGCCCGTATTTTCTGCAACGAGGCCCACATCAGCGCGGCATCGCCTTCAAACAAGCGGCCGCAGCCGAGCGCAAACAGGGTGTCGCCGGTGAATGCCACGTTGAGGCTTGGGATGTGATAGCTGAGGTGGCCGAGGGTGTGGCCGGGGGTTGCCAGCACGTGGATGGCGTGGCCGGCAAACTGCAGCGGCGTTCCCTCCGTCACCGCACGATCAAGCCCGGGAATGCGTTCGGCTTCGGCATCTGGCCCGGTGATGCGGCAGGCGTAGTGGCCTTTCAAGGCCATGATGCCGCCGGTGTGGTCGGCGTGATGATGCGTCACAAAAATATCGCTAAGCCGCCAGCCGCGGGCGTCGAGCGCGGTTTGAATGGCTTTGGCATCAGGGGCATCGATGGCTGCCGTCTCGCCGGTTTCCGGGGCGTGCAGGATGACGCAATAGTTGTCGGTCAGACAGCGGATTTGTTCGATGTGGACAGCGTGCATGGCGGCAATCTGATGGCCGGGACCGGCGAAGTCAAATGGGCCGGAAGTCCCATGCAGTCCCCTTTGGTCAACGGCGATCGTCCCATTCGGCCGCGGGGATCGCTGCCTGCTGCGGTTTGGCCTCAGCAGCCTTTTTCAGAAAGATGCGCTAGCGTGCAGGGACGCGGCGGCTCGGCCGCGCGCCTGCAATCCAAGGCTGTCATGCAACTCGACGCGACCCACCTCCGGGATTTTTATCGCACGCCCCTCGGGCAGGTGGTGCGCCGTCAGCTCGCGACCCGGATCCGGGCGCGCTGGCGTAAAACGACGGGGCAAACGGTTTTCGGGGCAGGCTTTGCATCGCCCTATCTGGGATCGTTTCGTGCTGAGGCGCTGCGGCTTGGCTGCCTGATGCCGGCCCGGCAGGGTGCGCTGGTCTGGCCGCAGGGCACGCGCTGTCATTCGGTGCTCGTTGAGGAGCATCACTGGCCGCTGCCGGACAATTCGGTTGACCGGCTGCTGGCGGTGCATTGTCTCGAACAGGCCGAGCGTGTTGGGCCGCTGTTGCGCGAGATGTGGCGCGTCTTGGCGCCCGACGGCCGGGTCTTGCTGATTGTCCCGAACCGGCGCGGAGTGTGGTCGCGCATCGATGCAACGCCGTTCGGACAAGGCCAGCCGTTCAGCCGTCAGCAGCTTGAAACACAATTGACGGATGCGTTGTTCACGCCCGTCGATTGGGGTGAGGCGTTATATTTTCCGCCGTTCGACAAGCGCCTGATGCTGCGCATGGCACCGGCGATCGAGCGCACCGGTGCGCGGCTTTCGGTCGGGGTCGCGGGTGTGATCATGGTCGAGGCCCGCAAGGAATTGATGGCCCCGATCGTCAGCGGCCTCAAAGTCGAGCGGGCGCGCATTTTGAGACCGGTCACGCAAACGCATGTGCCGCGCCAGTCGGAGTAGTCGCGGGCGTGGCCGCGCGTGTTTGACCCGTCACGTCTGGCGCGTGCCCTTGAGCAGAAACACTGCCTTTTCGCCGAGCAGGTTCTGCATCGACAGCGACCACTTGATTGGCAAGCGCTGACCCGAGACGTTGAAGGCGACCGCCCGTTCGACCTTGGCATCGACCAAGGCGCACAGGTCGGCAAAGTCGCGGATTGTGCACAGATGGGCGTTCGGGCTCAGATACCAGCTGTCGGGCAGATTGCGCGTCACCGGCATGCGGCCGCCCCACAGCAGGCCGGAGCGGACTTGCCAGTGGCCAAAATTCGGGAACGACACGATGGCGTGGCGGCCGATGCGCAGCAGATTTTCGAGCACGGTCTTGGGGTTTCGGGTGGCCTGGATCGTCAGCGATAACACGGCGTAGTCGAACGCTTGATCGGGATAGTTGGCAAGATCGCGGTCGGCGTCGCCTTGAATGACCGACAGCCCGCGCGCCACGCAGGCATTGACCTTGTCGCGGGCC
>JANMOL010000001.1:0-2112 GCA_031369245.1 Hyphomicrobium sp.
ATTGCTTTTGCGCCCGGCAAGACAGGTCGCTTGTTTCAAGAGTTCGCGCTGACACTTGCCGGCGCGGTCATTGTCTCAGGCTTTGTCGCCCTCACGCTGACCCCCATGATGTCGTCGCGCCTGCTGCGGCACAACTCAAACCCTGGCCGTATCTTTTCTGCAATCGAGCGCGCTTTCCAAACGACTGAAGACGGCTACGGGCGCTTGGCCGCCCTCGCCATTCGCGCGCGTCTCATCGTATTCGCGGCGGGACTAGTGGCAGCGGCCGCGGGAGCTTATATCTTTACGCAGTTGAAGAGCGAACTCTCGCCGCTGGAGGATCGCGGTGTCATCCGCGTGCGCGGGACTGCACCAGAAGGTGCGACAATTGGATTTACTGCCCGCTACGCCAATCAAATCGACGGCATACTTAAGACGACGCCGGAAGTGCGCGACCGCCTTGCCATCAGTGGCACGCCCGAAGTCACCGCGTCCCTGAACATCGCCCCCTTGAAGGATTGGGCAGATCGAACGCGAAGTCAAAAGCAGATCACCGCTGCTCTATCGCCAGAGCTGCGCAACATTCCAGGGCTACTCGCCGTAACGCAAACGCCGGGCGCATTTGGTCAGCGCGGCGCAGGGCGGCCCATTGAGTTTGTGATCCAGTCGTCCGGCACCTATGAAGACCTGCAAGCCTTAGTCGACAAGCTGCTGGAGCGCGTGCGCGACTATCCGGGGCTCGCAAACGTCGATACCGATCTCAAACTCAACACGCCGGAATATCGCGTCGATCTCGATCGCGCCAAGGTCGCGGACATTGGCCTTGACGTGTCCGTTGTCGGGCGCACGCTCGAGACACTGCTGGGTGGGCGGCAAGTGACGCGCTTTGAACAAAACGGGGAGCAATACGATGTCATCGTGCAACTATCCGATCAGGAACGCGCCTCACCTCAAGCGCTGTCAACGATTTTCTTGCGCAATCCGAACGGCGACATGATCCAACTTTCGGGCATAGCGAGTGTGCGAGAATCCGTTGCGCCCAAGGAACTCAAGCGTTTCAATCAGCTGCGCTCGGTCACCCTGTCGGCCAATCTAGCGCCAGGCTACACGATCGGCGAAGGGTTGGCTTTTCTGGAACAGTCAACGCGCGAGGTGCTCCCCGAGACCGTCCAAACCGATGTCAATGGTCAGAGCCGCGACTATCGCGCGGCCGCGGATAGCTTGGTCTTGATCTTCTTGCTCGCGCTTGGCTTCATCTATCTCGTCCTCGCGGCGCAGTTCGAAAGCTTCCGCGATCCACTCATCATCATGACCACAGTGCCGCTCTCCATGACCGGCGCGCTCGGCGCCTTATGGTTGACGGGGGGTACACTCAACGTTTACTCGCAAATCGGCCTCGTCACCCTGGTTGGTCTCATCACCAAGCACGGCATACTGATCGTCGAGTTCGCCAACCAGCAGCAGGCCGAGGGCCTTGACCGTGTGGCAGCCGTGATTGAAGCGGCTAAGCTTCGGTTGCGGCCGATCCTGATGACGACGGGTGCCATGGTGCTGGGCGCAGTGCCACTCGCGCTCGCCGAAGGAGCGGGTGCGGAGAGCCGCCAGCAGATCGGATGGGTCATCGTCGGCGGAATGTCGCTCGGCACGCTGCTCACTCTATTCGTCATACCTGCAGTCTATTCGCTGGCCGCCCATATGCCAAAGCCGAGGGACGATACCGGCAACACCCACAACAACGCTCAGCCTGTTGCAGCCGAATAGCAGGCGAGCCTCCGCCCGCTGCCTCGGACGCCGACAAAGAGACCAACTTCGACCGTTGCTTTGTCCTCAAGTGGGACGGTCCAGGATCTTAGAAATGTCTGCGCGCAATAAGCCAATGATCGACGACCCGGTCATTCTCTAAGTCGACGCAGCGCTGAAACGCGCAGCGCAAGGCTTGCGACTCGTGGTGCGCGATGCGGCCGCGGAAGCACCGAACACCACGTTCATCAACTTAGTCATCAAGGCGTTCGAAATTCGAGACAAAATATTCGATGGTAATGGTGAGAGCATCGAAACTTCGGCGCGACTCATTAAAACAAGCGCCGACGATATCACGGCACTTCTGCGGATCAGTTTTCTAGCGCCGGATAT
>JANMOL010000013.1:0-1864 GCA_031369245.1 Hyphomicrobium sp.
TTTCAACCCGGCTTCAGCCCAATCACCCGACCGATGACCCAGCTGGCATCGCGGCGAGCATCATCGACGGGCTGATGTACGGCAACGGCGACGCCGTCATCGGGATCAATCCAGCGACCGACAGCATCGCCGCCGTCACCACGCTGATCGAAATGCTGCATGATGTCATCGCGCGTTATGATATTCCCACGCAGTCATGCGTCTTGACGCATGTCACCACCAGTATCGAAGCGATCAATCGCGGGGCGCCCGTTGATCTGGTATTCCAGTCGATCGCTGGTACCGAGGCCGCCAACAAAAGTTTTGGTATCGATCTCAACGTGCTGCGGGAAGGCCGCGAGGCGGCACTCAGCCTGCAGCGCGGCACCGTCGGCGACAACGTCATGTATTTCGAAACCGGCCAGGGCAGCGCGCTGTCCGCTAACGCCAATCACGGCGTCGATCAGCAAACGCTCGAAGCCCGTGCCTATGCCGTGGCGCGCAAGTTTAAGCCACTGCTGGTCAACACGGTCGTCGGCTTCATCGGACCCGAATACCTCTACGACGGCAAACAAATCATCCGCGCCGGTATTGAGGATCATTTCTGCGGCAAGTTGCTCGGCGTGCCGATGGGCTGCGATATTTGCTACACCAATCACGCCGAAGCCGATCAGAACGATATGGATATCCTGCTGACGCTGCTCGGCGTCGCGGGCATCACATTCATCATGGGCATTCCGGGCTCAGACGACATCATGTTGAATTACCAGACCACGTCGTTCCATGACGCACTCTATGCCCGTAAAGCCCTGGGACTGCGGCCAGCGCCGGAGTTCGAGGATTGGCTGAAGAATTCAGGCATCTTTGCCCACGGTGATGAATTGCGGCTGACGGAGACGTTGCCAAAGCCGTTCCAGCGGGCGCTGATGCACCTGCACTAAGGCGCATCGTGCCGGTCGAAACGGTACGGGCGATCGCGCCGGTCAGAAAAGTGAGGCACATCATGCCGATCAAAAAGAGCGACGGTTCCATTGTCGTCGAAAACCCGTGGAACGCGCTGAAGGTTTACACGCCAGCTCGGATCGCGCTTGGCCGCACAGGGACCAGTCTCCCGACCAAGCCGCATCTCGAATTCCAGCTGGCCCATGCCCGCGCCCGCAAAGCCGTGCATCACGAACTTGATGTGCCAGCGCTGGCGGAGGCTTTAAATCAGCGCGGCCATGATGCCCATGTTTTAAACAGTGCAGCCGCCAACCGGCTGATCTATCTGCAGCGTCCCGATATGGGCCGCCGTCTTGATGACGTGTCGCGCGCCACCTTGCAGTCTCTGCCGAAATCGCAGCAGACCCATGACGTCGCGTTCGTCATTGGAGACGGGCTCTCAGCCCTTGCGATTGAAGAAAATGCCACAGCATTTCTCGATTTTATGCTGCCGAAACTAACCAGCAGCGGCTGGCGGATCGCGCCGCTCGCCGTCGTCAAGGGCGCACGCGTTGCCGTTGGCGATGAGATTGGCGAACTACTCGGCTCGGACATGGTGGTCATCTTGATTGGCGAGCGCCCGGGTTTGAGTTCGCCGGATAGTATGGGCATTTACATGACGTTCAAGCCGCGCGCGGGTCTGACGGATGAAAGCCGCAACTGCATCTCAAACGTCCGCAAAGAAGGTTTGAGCTATGAAGCGGCAGCACACAAGCTGCACTACCTGATGACGGAAGCCCGCCGCCGCCAAACATCAGGCGTTCATCTCAAGGACGAAGCGGAAACATTGGCGCAAGTTGCGGCTCCAGCGTCAGCAGATTTTTTGACGAACGGTAATAGGTCTTAGTCCGTTCTAGGCTGCATGATCCAGATAGGCGTGCTGCTTTACGGGTCGTCTCTGAAT
>JANMOL010000407.1:0-7557 GCA_031369245.1 Hyphomicrobium sp.
GGAAACGGGTGGCGTGGAAGGCCGTCAGGCTTCCGCAACCAGAAGGTCGCTTTTGCGAGGACTTTCGTATGACACGTATGACCATGCTGTCGAACCCGATGCTGCTGGGCTTTGAAGAGATCGAGCGCCTGATTGACCGGGCCGGAAAAGGCGCGGGCGATGGCTATCCGCCCTATAATATCGAGCGCGTGGCGCGCCAAGATGGGGCTGCCGAACAGCTGCGGATCACGTTGGCTGTTGAGGGTTACCCATGACGCTTCGTACCACCGCTGCCGCCACCGCATTGGCCGTGCTGATGGCGATTGGACTGCCGCTGAACGGGTCTGCGTCGGCGGATGATGCGGCGGCTCCGATCACTCCGGCC
This sequence comes from Hyphomicrobium sp., assembly GCA_031369245.1. GTDB lineage: Bacteria > Pseudomonadota > Alphaproteobacteria > Rhizobiales > Hyphomicrobiaceae > Hyphomicrobium_B. The sequence continues at coordinate 365 of JANMOL010000407.1, forward strand.
GATGCGGCCGCGCCTGCTGCATCAACGAGCCCGGCAACGGCCGAAGTCAAGCCGTCCGGCAGTCCGCCCGAGGCAGAGCTGACGGCTGAAGAAAAAGCCGAAAAAGAGGGCCGCAAAGTCTGCAAAGCGTCGATCTGCTCAGCCTTCCGCAACAAGCAGGCGGCTGGCGGCGATATCGCCTGTCCGGTCGTCAAGAGCTGGCGCAAGGAGCAGCTTGGCAAACTGGTCGGCAAGCTCAAAGTTTCGTGGCCCTATGGCCCCGTTCGCTGCACCACGACGGTCACCTTGAAGCGCGCCGACCTCGTCAAGGCCATGTCCGAGGACAAGCAGGATGTGGCGCTCGACACGCACCATGTGGCTTGCACGGTCGATCGCGAGAAAGAACCGGCCACCAACATCGCATTCGAATTTTCTCCGACCGTCACCTTCGAAAAAGGCAAGGCGACCAAAGCCAAGATCAACTGGGGCAAGCTCGAAGCGCCAGCCTTAATCAAGAGCGCGCTGTGGACCGCCACGGCGGCCGACAACACGGTCAACATTCTGTCCAGCACGCTGGTCGAGGACATCAACGACTTCATCGGCAAAAAGTGCGACGAGGTGAAGGATCAATGGGCCGGGAGATAGCGGCGCCGCATGAGCCCTTCGCGCGCCCCGGAGCCATCAGTGAAATGTTACAATGTTATCAGCAAAACTGATGGATAGGCATCGAAGATACGATTGGCACTTATTTTAGCAATCCGCTATTAGCCTTCTCGTGGTTACATCAAACAAAAAAGTCTTTGGAGAAAACGTCATGAAGATTTGGTCCAAGCCAGCCGTTCGCGAGCAGGAAGTCGGCCTCGAAGTCACCAGCTATCTGCCAGCTGAAATCGACGTCATCTAAGCGACGTCCGCTCAGTTTTGAGCCTCAAGGCGGTTGCCGGGCGTCCCGGCAGCCGTTTTTTTGTGCCGCTTTGACAAGATCATCCTTCGATTGTCGCGCGGCGTTCTTCCAAGTCCAGCCAGTGTGATTCAGCGGCTTCGAGATTAGACTGCACAGATGCAAGCCGCGCGGTTGCCTTATCGAACGCCGCCCGGTCCGTTGCAAACAACTGCGCATCCGCGAGCTTGACGTTCAGCGCTGCGATCTCGGCTTCGAGTTTTTCGATTTCGCCCGGCAGCGTTGCCAGCGCGTGTTTCTCTTTGAATGACAATTTGCGTGGCGGCTGCAGCGCCGCGCTTGCAGCCGTGGCGGCCGTTGCGCCGTTGCCAGAACCGTTGCCAGTGCCTGCACCGTCGCGCGCGCGCGCGGCCTTGGCGAGCGCGTCACCCTTGCGCTGGGCCAGCATATCCGAATAGCCGCCAGCATACTCGATCCAGCGGCCGTCGGCTTGCGGGGCCAGCACGCTGGTTACGATACGATCGAGAAAATCGCGATCATGACTGACCAGCAGCACGGTGCCTGGATAGTCGGCCAGCAGCTCCTGCAACAGATCGAGCGTTTCCAGATCGAGATCGTTGGTCGGCTCGTCGAGCACCAGCAAATTTGACGGTTTGGCCAAGGCGCGCGCCAGCATCAGGCGGGCACGCTCGCCGCCCGAGAGCACGCGCAGCGGTGTCAGGCGCTGTTCAGGCTGGAACAGGAAGTCCTTCATGTAGCTGGCGACGTGACGGGCCTTGCCATTGATGATGACTTGATCGCCGCGCCCGCCGGTCAACGCTTCGGCGACGGTCCAATTCGGGTTGAGTTCGTCGCGGCGCTGGTCGAGGGCGACAAGCTCGAGATTAGTGCCAAGCCGGATGGTGCCGCTGTCGGGCTCGACCGCGCCGGTCAGCAATTTAAGGATCGTCGTTTTGCCGGCGCCATTGGGCCCGATGAGGCCGAGCCGGTCGCCGCGCATCACGCGCATCGACAGGTCCTTCACGATGGCCAGATCGCTGTAGTTCTTCGAGACCGATTTGGTCTCCGCGACGAGACGGCCCGAGAGCCCGCCTTCGGCCGCGTTGAGCTGCACGTTGCCGACGGCTTGGCGCTGTTCGCGGACTTCCTGGCGCATCGATTTCAATTCGCGCACGCGCCGGACGTTGCGCTTGCGCCGCCCCGTTACGCCGCCGTGCATCCACTGATTTTCGCGCATGATCTTGCGGTCGAGTTTGTGGCGGTCGGCCTCTTCTTCTTCGAGCACGGCGTCGCGCCAATCCTCAAAGGCTGCGAAACCTTGGTCGAGGCGGCGGGCTTGCCCGCGGTCGAGCCAGACCGTGGCGCGTGACAAGTTTTCCAAAAATCGCCGGTCATGGCTGATCAGGACGATGGCGGCGCGCTGCGATCTCAGTTCGCTTTCGAGCCACTCAATCGCTGGCAGATCGAGATGGTTGGTTGGCTCATCGAGCAGCAGCACGTCGGGGGCTGGCGCCAGCACGCGGGCGAGCGCCACGCGGCGCGCTTCACCACCCGACAACTGATCGGGATTTTCAGCGCCCGTTAAGCCAAGCTCGGTCAAAAGCGCCTGGGCGCGATAGGGGTCGTCGGTTGGGCCGAGGCCGGCTTCGACGTAGGCCAGCGTCGTGTCAAAGCCCGCGAAGTCGGCTTCCTGCGGCAGATAGCGAATGCTGGCGGAGGGGTGCGCAAAGCGTTCGCCCGCGTCGGGTTGGATCGATCCGGCGGCGATTTTCAGCAGCGTTGACTTGCCGGAGCCGTTGCGGCCGACCAGGCAGATGCGTTCGCCGGGCGCGACCGTCAGTTCCGCGCCTTCCAGCAGGGCTGAGCCGCCAAAGGTGAGGTGGATGTTTTTGAGCGTCAAAAGAGGGGGTGCCATGGGCAGGTCGTACCCGCCCGGCTGCCGCCATTCAATGGCCACGAGCCGGACATTTGTCACAAACGCCAGCGCTGACGTGCGGCACTGTGTTGCAAAGGCCCGGGTGAGCACCCATATTGCCGGTATGGAACACTTCGATTTCGCAGCCCCTGCCGAAGTTTTCACCGCCAAAGGCAAGAGCTTCAAAACGCATGCGCTGGCGTATCGCCGGTTCTCGGCTGCGTCCGAAGCGCTGCGCTATGCGATGGAAGAGCTGCCGGCCGAACTGCTGGCGCGCACCGTGCTTGAAGTCGATGAGGTGCGTTATGAGGCCGAGCAGATCCGCGGCCTCTACGCCAGCACAAACTATCCGCTGCAGCGGCCTGCGGCCTCCTGAACGCCGCCCCGATGCCAGCGCCGCGGCGGGATCCCTTGTCGGCGAAAGCACTTAGTTAATCTTTTGGGCCGTCAATGCGGCGTTGAAACGTGACCCGTCAGCGCCAATCGCGTGTCATGCGAGCCGCACGCACTTTGATTGGCCGAGGTTGACCCCATGATGCTGACACTGTTGGGCGCTGGCGCTGCTGTGGCCGCGGCCGTGATTGCGCTGCGCTTCACGGGCAAGCCTGCGACGCCGCAGCATCGGGCGAGTCCGGCGCCGCACGTTGACCAAGGCAATACGTCCGCCAGTGACGGCGCATTGCGCTCAGGCGGCAAACGCGAACGCCCGGCAGCCTTTGGCCGGCGCTAAGGCGCGGTTGTTTGTTAGATCGCCGTGCGCAGTTCGAGTTCGCTTTCCTTGGCGATACGCTCATACAGTTCGGCAATTGTTTTGATGCGATAGGTGCGCTCGCCACCGCCTTCGTGGGGCAGGGCGCGGAGGATTTTGTATTCGCGGATTGAGGCTGGAACCGTTGCCCGTGCCGGATTGAAATTGACGAGCTGGCCAACCTTGAATTTCGACTGTGACATGCGTTGTCTCCTGGCCGCTGTGGGGGCCGCGCTGGCGGGGCGATGATAGAATATGCGTCGCGCGCGGGGTGCCAGCAGCCAAGCTGCACATGCCAAGTCGTTCCCGAAATACGCGTCTGGTGGATTGTATCATACCACACATGCTGGCTGCGTGCCGCCTTTCGGGTGCGGCCGCTTGCCCGGCGGCACGCCATTGTGACGCGGAACGTCAAAACGCTGCTCGGGTGCGCGCGTACAGCGTGGTTAAGTCTGGTCAGCAGCAGCGGCTGATTTTGCCGCCGTTGGCGCCATAGCGGCTTGATTGGCGCTCGCGGAAGAAGTCTTCGTAGCTCATCACAGGCTCACCTGGATGATCCTTCTGGCGATGCGCTACATAGCCGTCGTAGTCAGGCACACCGACCATCAGCCGCGCGGTTTGGGCGAGGTTGCGTGCGAATTTCAGTAGCGACTGCGTGTCTCGCTTCAGCATGGCCCTCACTCCGCCGCCGCCAGGTTTGCCGTTTCGCGTGCCGTGACATGCGGCGTTTCCAGCGCCCGCCAGATTGTCGCAATCGCAAATCCGATCATCGTCACAACCAGGGCAATCAGCAGCGAGGCCATCGTGGCGTTGACATAGTCATTGAACACGATGCGGCTCATCTGGCTCAGGTCTTGCGCGGGCGCCAGCACCCGGCCTTCGGCCAACGCGGCACCGAATTTTTCAGCGTGCGCCAAGAAACCAATCGCCGGGTTGGCGTCGAAGATCTTGTAGGCGCCGGCTGTCAGCGTGCAGATCGCAACCCAGGCCGCGGGGACCGCCGTCACCCAGGCGTAGCGCTCGCGCTTCATCTTGAACAGAATGACCGTGCACAGGATCAGCGCGATGCAGGCCAGCATTTGGTTGGCGATGCCAAAAAGCGGCCATAGCGTGTTGATGCCGCCGAGCGGGTCGACGACGCCTTGGTAGAGAAAATAGCCCCACCCCGTGACGGCCAGGGTGGTCGCTGCGATGTTGGCGGTCCACGAGCGCGTGTCGCGAAACGCTGGGCTGAACGAGCCGATCAGATCCTGGATCATGAAGCGGGCGACGCGCGTGCCAGCGTCAATCGTCGTCAAAATGAACAGCGCTTCGAACAAAATCGCGAAATGATACCAGAACGCCATCAGCGCCTTGCCGCCGATCGCGCTCGATAAAATCTCCGCCATGCCGACGGCCAGTGTTGGTGCGCCGCCGGTGCGCGACAGGATCGTCGTTTCGCCGACATGGCTTGCGACATCGGTCAGCATCTGCGGCGTCACCACAAAGCCCCAGCTCGAAATCGCGGCCGCAGCCGTTTCCGGCGTCGTGCCGATCAGGGCTGCTGGGCTATTCATCGCGAAATACACGCCCGGCTCGAGCGAGCAGGCCGCTATCAGCGCCATGATCGCGACGAAGCTTTCCATCAGCATCGCGCCGTAGCCGATCAGGCGGGCATTGAGCTCGTTATCGAGCATCTTCGGCGTCGTGCCGGACGAGACCAGCGCGTGGAAGCCGGAGACCGCGCCGCAAGCAATCGTGATAAACAAAAACGGGAACAGTGAACCGGCAAACACCGGCCCGCTGCCGTCGACGAATTTGGTCACGGCCGGCATTTTGAGATCGGGCATGACGAACAAAATGCCGAGCGCCAGACCGAGGATCGTGCCGATTTTCAGAAACGTCGAGAGATAGTCGCGCGGCGCCAGCAGCACCCACACCGGCAGCACGGAGGCGATGAAGCCATAGCCGATCAGCATCCACGACAGCTCGACGCCGGTGAACGTGAACATCGGCCCGAGCACCGGATCAGCGGCGACGTGCTCGCCATAGATGATCGAGGCCATCAGTGCCGCGAAGCCGATGATCGACATTTCAGCGATCTTACCGGGCCGCAGATAGCGCCCGTAGACGCCCATGAAAACCGCGATCGGGATGGTGGCTGCGACCGTGAACGTGCCCCACGGGCTTTGCGCCAAAGCCTTGACCACGACGAGCGCTAGAACGGCCAGCAGAATGACCATGATCAAGAGCACGCCGATCATGGCGATGGTGCCCGCGACCTGACCCAATTCCGCGCGGATCATATCGCCGAGCGAGCGGCCATCGCGCCGCGTCGAGGCCCACAGCACGACGAAATCTTGCACCGCGCCGGCAAATACCACGCCGACCAGCAGCCACAGCGTGCCGGGCAAATAGCCCATCTGGGCGGCCAGCACCGGGCCGACCAGCGGGCCAGCGCCGGCGATCGCTGCGAAGTGGTGGCCGAACAGCACGTTCTTGTCGGTCGGGCAATAGTCGAGCCCGTCGTTGAAGCGCACGGCGGGCGTCGGACGCGTACCATCGAGCTGCAGCACGCGGGTTGCGAGAAACAGTGAGTAAAACCGGAACGCCAGCAGGTAGACGCAGGTCGATGCCGCCACCAGCCAGACGGCGTTGATGGTCTCGCCGCGTGATAGCGCCACGACGCCGAGTGACGCTGCGCCGAGGATCGCAACCGCCAGCCAGCCGAGTTTTTCCTTGATGTCCGTCATCGTGGCCAGATCCCTCGACGTTGCTGCGCGCGGCATGATTTGGCGGGAAGCTTACAACAGTTTGCGCGGCCCCGTCAGTCGCCTGCGTGACACGGTAGCGCTGATGGCAAGCGATAAAGTTTGCAGCCAATGCCAGTCCGCAGGCGGGTTAGCCGTCCTTCACGCCGGTATCCGCTGGCCGCGCTGATTTCTCCCGCTCGACCAGCTGGCCTTCATTTCATGCGCTGCGGCTATCGATTTCAAAGGCAGCCGGTATTTCAGATCGGGCCGCCCAATCGCTATCCATGACCTGCCGCGCACACACTGAGCGCGGGCTGAAATCGCCCCGTCCCCTATTAAATTGGAGAAAAATGATGATGAAAACCTCCCTTGGCGCCCTGGCCGTGATCGTGCTTCTGGCCGGTCCCGCCAGTGCTGCCAGTTGCGAAGTTGAACTGACCGACATCAACAAGGCCATCAGCGGCCAGTTGAACATGTCGGAAGGACATCGCGCCGCGATGATGCGGATGGCACTCTCGAGCTATGACCACTGCATGTCCGGCGATACGAAAAGCTCCGGCAATATTCGTGACATGCTGATGACGCAGCTGCGCGAGAACCTTGGCGGCAAGTGAAGCCTTGCGGCCTGCTCCGCTGCCGGACATCGCCCAGCTGGCAGCGGATCGTTTTTCAAAGCCGTTTGTTGCAAACCCCGTCATTGAAACAGATCGCTGAGTGCGGGCGAGGCGGGCTATCCGATATGGCCGCAGCGCCAGCAATCGCCATAGCCGAGCGGATAATGGGCCGTGCCGCACGTTGGGCATGGCGCGGCCTCGCCCATCGGGACGTAGGGCGCCCAGCCTTGCCGCAGATTGTGAATGGATAAAACTAACCCGTTTCGTCATGGCCGCGAATGCGGCTATCCACGACAAGCATCCG
>JANMOL010000022.1:0-5962 GCA_031369245.1 Hyphomicrobium sp.
CTGCGAGCGGGACTCATCGAATCGGCAGCATGATGATAAGGGACGAGTCGATCGTCTCAACCCGGACACTGAACAAAACCACCAGATGCTGACAACTAAAAATCCCCAAAGCCCCAGGCCGCTGCCGCCCGATATCCGTAAAAGCCACAAGAGCTTTGTGCGAGCGGCCGGAAGTTTTGTGCCCAAGCTGACGGCCAAGGCATTCCAGAGATACGGATTTCACAGCGCGGAGATCATGACAGCGTGGGATCGGGTGGCTGGGCCGGAACTCGCCCAGTATACTGAACCCGAGCGGATCAAGTGGCCGCGCGTGGCGGCTGGGGCTGAGCCCGCAGCCGACGGCCATGGCAGAGTTCAGGGTGCCATCCTCGTCGTCCGTGTCGACCCAGCGCGCGCGCTCGAGGTCGAGTACCAGGCGGCAGCACTCGTCGACCGCATCAATCGCTACTTCGGTTATGGCGCGATTTCAGGCCTGCGCGTGGTGCAAAGCCCAGCGCGGCGTGCCGAACGGGCCACGCCGGTTGATGCACCAGCCCTCACCGCCAGCGCGCCGCTGGAACTGGCGGCGGTCACCGAACCTGGCCTAAAATCGGCACTCAGCGCGCTTTGGGACAGCATTGCCGTCGAACGGTCGCGGCGCTGAGCCGGGATCGGCTCGTGATTACCGTTCGTTCAGTTGCCATTCAGAGCAAATTTGCCTTAATCGACCTCTGGTTCCGTGGTAGGCGGAGCCGCTGGTAAAGCGCCGCAGACCCGAGAGGGCTGCCCCGAGCGCGCCATCGAGAGGAGTTTCGCCTTGGACGACGTAACGAAGCCGCTGAAATCGATATCCTCGGCCCGCCGGCTGGCGTTGAGCGCTGCCTTGGCTGTGGCCGCGACCACCGGGCTGGCGATGCTGGCATCAAACCATGCGACTGCTGACAAGAAGCAGGGGCCCGCTGAGGTTCCGGTCGAAGAACTGATGAAGCCGATGGACCTGTCGGATCTGGCCATTGGGCCGGCCGACGCGAAGATCACCGTCGTCGAATTTGGCTCGATGACGTGCGGACATTGCGCCAACTTCGCCACCAAGATCCTGCCTGAGTTAAAGACCAAGTACATCGATAGCGGCAAGGTGCGCTTTGTCTTCCGCGAATTCCCGCTCGACAATCTCGCCGCGGCCGCCTCGATGCTCGGCCGCTGTGCTGGTGGCGACAAGGGTTTTCCGATGGTTGAGACGCTGTACGCCAAGCAGGCCGACTGGGCGTTCACGAATGGCAATCCCGTGCCGAAGCTGTTTGACATCGCCAAACAAGCCGGTTTTACGCAGGAAAGCTTCGATAAGTGCCTGACGGATCAAAAGCTACTCGATCAAATCACGGCCCAGCGCACGCGTGCGAGCGAGGCGTTCGGCGTCAGTTCGACCCCGACGTTTTTCATCAATGGAAAGCGCTTAACGGAAACGCCGACCGTGGCCGCATTCGATAAAGTCATCGAGCCGCTGCTGGCTGCAAAGTAATCGTCTGATGGGCACCCCCCTCCCGATCCGTTGCGCTGTTTTAGGGCTCGCGCTCCTGCTCTCAGGGTGCGGTGCGGATGGCCTGCCGCCGGTGTCCAGTCTGACGCGCGATGGCTCGGCCCCGGGCGCTGCCTATCCGTCCGTGACGGCAGATACGGCGGACGAGCGGCCGCAACCACTCTCTGACTTGACGGCGACGCCAGCGGGCGGCCGCGAAGTGATCGAAAAGCCGACACTTGCCGACGTTTTCGCGCCGAGCCCGCTGCCGGAAATGGCGTGGGGCCGGGCCGATGCGCCAGTGACTATTGTGCAATATTCGTCGCTGACCTGCCGGCACTGCAAAAACTTCCACGAAACCGTCTTTCCCGAGTTCAAGCAGAGCTACATCGACACCGGCAAGGTGCGGTACATCCTGCGCGAATTCCCGATCGGCAAGACCTCGGGCATGGCAACGATCACGCTGCGCTGTGCTGCACCCGACAAGTACCTCGAGCTGTACGGCCGGTTCCTGGAACAGCAAAACGCATGGGTCTCGCAGGACGTCCGCCTGGACCCCATTTTTGCGGTCGCACAACAGGTGGGGATGAAACGGGCCGAGTTTGACGCGTGCCGCGAGAATCAAGGCATGATCGAAAACTTGAAGTGGGTGAAGGAACGCGCGCGCAAGCTCGGCATCGTGGGCACTCCGAACTATTTTGTCGGCGACCAGCTCATTAAGAAAGAGCTGACACTGGCGGATATTCGCGCCCTCGTTGAGCCTCGTCTCGCGGGCGGCACGCCGAACGCCGCGGCAATACCGCCGCCGCAATAGGCGCGCTCGAAGCCGTGGTCCTCGCCCTCACATGCGCGTCGTTTGCGTGCCTGGTACACGAGGTCCCGTTACAATGAGAATCACACGGCTCCGGCTGATCGGGTTTAAGTCCTTCGTCGAACCGACGGAACTCGTGATCGAGCCCGGTTTGACGGGCGTTGTCGGGCCCAACGGCTGCGGTAAATCCAACCTGCTCGAAGCCCTTCGCTGGGTCATGGGCGAGACATCGCACAAGTCGATGCGCGCCGCCGCCATGGACGACGTCATTTTCTCCGGCACAACCACACGGCCGGAGCGCGGCAGCGCCGAAGTGACGATGTTTCTCGACAACAGCGCACGCCAAGCACCGGCCGAGTTCAACGGCAGCGATGTCGTGGAAATCACCCGCCGCATTGAGCGCGATGCCGGCTCGGCCTATCGCATCAACGGCCGCGAAGTGCGGGCCCGTGATGTTAAAGTGCTGTTTGAAGACGCGGCAACCGGCGCGCGGTCGCCAGCGCTGGTGCGCCAGGGCCAAATCGGCGAACTGGTCAATGCCAAGCCCGAACAGCGCCGCCGCATTCTTGAAGACGCGGCCGGCATCGCCGGTTTGCATACGCGCCGCCATGAAGCCGAGCTGCGCCTCAATGCGGCCGAGGGTAATATGGCGCGCCTGAGCGACGTGCTCGGTCAGTTGTCAAGCCAGGCGGAATCCCTAAAGCGGCAGGCCCGGCAAGCCCGGCGCTACAAAGAAATCTCGACCGAAATCCGTCAAGGCGAAGCGCTGTTGCTGCATCTGTCTTGGGCAGACGCGCAGACGGCCGTCGCGACCGAAGAAGCCAACCTCACCAACGCCATGTCGCGGCTTGGCAGCGCGACGGAGGCAGAAGCCAAAGCCTTCAACGAGGAAATGCAACTGGCGGAATCGATGCCGCCCCTGCGCGGCGCTGAAGCCGCGAAATCAGCCATCGTGGCGCGTTTCAAGATCGAGCAAGACAATCTCGATCGCGAAGCCGAGCGGGCGGCGACCCGCGCGCGCGACCTCCAAGCCCGGGTCAAACAGCTCGAAACCGACGTCAAGCGTGAAAGTGGTTTCATTACCGAGGCGCGCGAAACGCTGGTGCGCCTCGACGCCGATTTGGCAGCGATCCGGGAGGCGGAAAGCGGCGCAGCAGCGGCGGAGGAGGCCGCGCGCGCAGCGCTTCAATCCGCCGACGGCCGGCGCATCACGACGGACACTCAGTTTGCCGCGATCACGCATACCGCGGCTGAGGCGCGCGCCAAGCTCAAAAGCCTTGAGACGGCGCTAACAGAACGCAAGGATCTGGTTGCACGCATCACCAAGCAACTGCTGACGCTGACGTCACAGGTTGCTGAGATCACGAGTAAAGCGCCCGAGGCGGCTGAACTATCAGACATATCGGAACGCGGCCACGCGCTGGCTGGCGAGATCACCACGATCGAAGCGCAAGCCGTTGCTGCCGAAGAAGCCACGCGAACGGCGCACGCCGAGGCTCGCGCCAAGCGCGATGATGCCGCGCGCGTGCGTCTTGCGGCCAATGCGTTTTCAACGGAGCGCGAGACGATTGCCAAGCTGCTGGCGCCGGCCAACGAGGGCGATTTCCCGCCGGTTGTTGACCAAATCCGCGTCTCGCCCGGCTATGAAACCGCGCTCGGTGCTGCGCTTGGCGATGACCTTGAAGCGCCAACCGCACCTGAAGCCAGCATTCACTGGCGGCACCTCGACGTTGCCAACGGCGAACCAGCGCTGCCCGCCGACGCCGAACCCCTCGTCCTGCATGCCGAGGCGCCGCCCGAACTGACGCGGCGCTTGCGCCAGATCGGCGTTGTATCACGTGCGGACGGGAGCCGATTGCAGCCGCATTTGAAGCCAGGACAGCGGCTGGTTTCTCGCGAGGGCGATTTGTGGCGTTGGGATGGATTTGTTGCCGCCGCCGACGGCGTCACGCCGTCCGCCCAGCGCTTGGCTTATAAAAACCGCCTGCTCGAACTCGACCGCCGGGCGAGTGATGTTTTAGCGCAAGCCAAAGACACGATCGAGGCTGAACGTGCGGCAGCCGAAGCCGCAGGCCGGGCTGAAGCCGAAGAGCGCCGGTTGCGCCAGCTCGGGCGCGAGAAGCAGTCGGAATTGGCGCATCTGCGCGAAAAATTGACCGTGATGGAACGGTTGGCACGCGAGTCCGAGACTCGGCTTGCGGCGGTGACCGCGCAACGCGTGCGGGCGGATGACGATCTCATGGCTGCCCAATCGCGCCACGTTGAGATCGAAGCTCATATTGTCACAATGAGCCAAGGCGAAGATTTAGAACCGCAGCTGAAAGCCGCTCAAGCCGAAGCCGAGCAAGCCCGTCGCGATGTCGCCGAAGCGCGCGTCAATCTCGGCGGATTGGAACGCGATCGCCAGATCCGCAGCGAGCGCATCCGGCACGTCTCGGCCGACATCACCCGATGGCAGCAGCGCCTGGCGAGTGCGGAGGAGCAGGTCGCGACGCTTGACGCGCGATTGACGGAGACCCGGACCGAGCTTGAAGGCACGGCCGGGCTGCCGGAGAAAATCGCAAAGCAGCGCAGCACGCTGTTGTCGGAACTGTCGCGCGTCGAAGCCGAGCGCACAGCGGCAGCCGATGCCTTAGCAACGGCTGAAAATTCCATGCGTGCCGCGACGCAGGCGCTGCGATCAGCACAGACGGAGGTCTCGAGCGCGCGCGAGGCCAATGCCCGCATCGAGACCAAGCTTGATGGAGCGCGCCAGCGCCGCCAGGATGAAGCCCGCAAGATCCGCGAGATATTCGAAGTTACGCCTGAGAATTGCTTGGCGCTTGCCGCCGTCGATGCCAGCGCACCGCTGCCGCTATTGAGCGATGTTGACCGGCAACTGACCCGGCTCAAAGCCGATCGCGAGCGGCTGGGCGGCGTGAACCTGCAGGCGGATGATGAACTCGCAACGCTGTCGGCGCAGGTTGAGAGCATGTCGGCTGAACGCAGCGATGTCGAGCAAGCGATTGCCAAACTGCGCAGCGCCATTGGTCAGCTCAATAAAGAGGGCAAAGTGCGGCTCGACGAAGCCTTCAAAGTCGTCAATGGCCATTTTGAACGCTTGTTTACGCATCTGTTCGGCGGCGGCGAGGCCCGCCTTGAAATGATCGAGAGCCCCGAGGATCCACTCGAAGGCGGCTTGGAAATCATCGCCAAGCCGCCCGGCAAGAAACCGGCAACGCTGTCGCTGCTGTCTGGCGGCGAGCAGACGCTGACGGCTCTGTCGTTGATTTTTGCGGTGTTCCTGACCAACCCGTCACCGATCTGCGTGCTCGACGAAGTCGATGCCCCGCTCGACGATGCCAACGTTGACCGCTTCTGCCGCTTAATGGAGCAAATGGCCGCTGAAACCGCGACCCGGTTTCTGGTCATCACGCATCACCCAATGACCATGGCTCGCATGACCCGGCTGTTCGGGGTGACGATGGCCGAGAAGGGTATTTCGCAACTCGTTTCCGTCGATCTGCAGACCGCGCAGAGCTTCCAGGAGGCGGTTTAACAGCCTGTGGCGGCCGGCGGTGGCCGACCGCTTCCGGGGAACCTTTTGCGGCACAGTCGCGTTCTCTTTCCTAATGAGGAGGAGAATAATTATGCAAAATCCAACTTCGCAGACGCCG
>JANMOL010000104.1:0-3901 GCA_031369245.1 Hyphomicrobium sp.
GATCTCGACGGCGCGGCGGCGCAGATTTTTGATTTATCGAAACTTGGCACAGCGCCGCGCGGGCAACTCTCGGAGGTGCCTGCAAAGTTGAAAATAAAAGCCAGCGAGACCGGACAAGTGTTCGGCGTGACGCTCGATGATGGCCAGGGCACGGGTGCGCCGAACGCGTATCTCACGGCCACGTCGATGTATGGCCTGCACATCGTCAGCAAGGATGGCGCGGGTCGGCTGAACCGGCTGGTGACGGGCGCGGACGGCGCCATGTGGATGCCGGGCCAGTTCGGGCTCACCAAAGGCGGCACCCCGGGCGCGATCTACAAGGTCGATGGCAAAACCGGCGCGGTGAAACTGTTTGCTGCGATCAAGCATGACGGCCGCGACAACGCGGGACCGGGCCTCGGCAACATCACGTTCGACGCCAAGACGCAGCAGGTATTCGTCTCCGATCTCGAGACCGGCATGATCCACCGGCTGACGCTCGATGGCCGCGAGCGCGACGTGTTCGATCACGGCACGAGCGGGCGCACGGCGCAGGGCCTCGAAGCGGTCGCCTATGACGCATCAAAGCGCGTCGCCATCACGAGCCCGTCGTTCAATGCGGAAGACCCAGCCACCTGGGGCTATGCCGACGCCCGGCGGCGGACGTTCGGTGTCGCCGTCAACAACGGCCGCTTGTATTACGCGGTCGCGGAAGGCCCGTCAGTCTGGTCGGTTTCGATCGACGACGAAGGCGATTTCGGCAACGACGCGCGCATCGAACTGGAAGTCAAAGATTCCCCGTCCGCCATCAGCGATATTCTGTTTGACGGCTCGGGCCTACTGTTTTTGGCCCAGCGCGGCGATGGCACGGGCAGCTACGACTACACCACATTTGCCGCCAAGCAGAATTCAGCGGTGCTGCGCTACAAGTGGGACGACAAGGACGGCCGCTGGGCAGCTGTGCCCGACGAATATGCCATCGGTCTGCCGCAAAGCTATCGCGGCACCCAGGGCGGCATCGCCTCGAACTACGGCTATGACAAATTCGGCAACCTCGACGCGGGCAAGTGCCGCCAGACGTTGTGGAGCACAGGCGAGCACCTGCGCGAGAGCGATGACGCCGTGAAGGTATCGCTCGGCGGCGCGTCAATCGTGCACGGGCTTCAAGGCCATTACAAATCGCGCGTCAAGCCCGCCAACGCCCCGCCGGTCGAATCCTGGTTCACCGACTACGACAGCCAGCACAGCGATGCGGACGCCTTCGGCCATATCGGCGATGTGGCGATTTACGCGCCGTGCGATCCCGCTGTGTCGCCAGAACCGTCGACCGGCAAGGTCGTCGCGCCGCCGCTCGACTACATCGATCCGCCGGTTGATCATCCGGGCCTGATCATCGACAAGCGCTGCTATCCGGGCGCGATCGGCGGCAAGATCCGCTGCACGATCAGCGTGACGAATGTTGGCGCGCAGCTGCCCTCCGAAGACGTGGCCGTCAAGGACGTGACCAAGGTCATGTTCGGGCCGGGTGCTGGCACGATTGTCCCGATCATCGCTGCCGCGCCGTCGAGCCCAGGCATTGTGTGTTCGGCTGTGCCGTCCCTTTCGTTCGGCTGCACAATCCCGGCTGTGCTGCTGCTGCCGGGGCTGTCCGCTGGCTTCGATGTCTTCATCGACACGCATGATCTGGCGCTCGCCGGCAATCTCGGCTTCCGCAATTGCGCGACGATGCATCACCCCGACGGCTGGGGCAAAGCCTGCGCCGAAGGCGGCACGGACATCTTTGTCGAGAAAATCGGCCCCGGCACTTGCCTGCCGGGTGGGACTTGCAAGTTCGGGCTCAAGATCGGCAATGGCGGCACGATGCCCTACAACGGCGATGTGCTGCTGGCCGACGCGATGTTCGTTGGCGGTGCGGTGACCAATGCGCCCGTCACAGCGGTCAATCCGCCAATCGCGTGCAGCGCAGGCAATACAGCCCAACTGCCGTTCACCTGCGTCACGCACCTGTCGCTGATGCCGGGTGAAGAGCACGTGCATTGGGTCGAAGTGACGATGCCGGCGCCGGGCGGATACTGGGCGCAGAACTGCTTTGGTGCGCTCGACCCAGCACTCATCCCCGTCGGCCCAGTGCCGCCCGGGCTGGGCGGCGGCGGCGCGGGCCCGGGCAATCCGAGCTGCGTGTGGGTGCACGTCAAGCCGCCGGTTGCCAATCTCAAAATCAACAAGACCGCCCTCAACGGCGGCAAGTGCAACAAGGCCGGTGCCAACCTGCTGTGCGATTATGAAATCGCCATCAGCAACGAAGATGCGGTGGCGTTCAACGGCCCGCTGAAAATCCAAGAAACCGTGCCAGCAGGCGCAACGCTGGCGCTCGTCTCGCCGCCGTGGGGCTGCGTTGGCGGTCCGCCGGGCTACACCTGCGATACCGGGGCTGCCGTCAACATCGCAGCCGGCGGTACGATTGCCTTCAACGCCCGCGTCTCGATCCCGATCGTGGTCTCGGAAGCCTCGATGTGCAAGGTTCCAAACAAGGCCAAAATCGTCGTGCCAGCGGGCGGCGTCGCGCCAAACCTCAGTGCGGCGGATGATGAAGCCGCCGCCATGGCCTGGACGCTTGGGCTGTTCTGGGAAGACCCGATCACCCACATCACGTTTATCATGTGCGACCCGACCAACCTCAAGGTTGCCAAGGCCGCCAAGGGCCCGTGCGCGAAAGCTGGCGACGGCTTTGCCTGCGGCTACGACGTGACGGTGACCAACACCGGCCCCGATCCATACCAGGGTCCCGTCAAGCTCGACGAAAAGTTCGGGCTGACGCCAACGACTGTGGCTTTCGGCGGCGACTTCACCTGCGCTGGCGGCGGTGCCGAATACAAATGCGAAACGCCGGTGGTGACGCTGGCCAAGGGCGCGAGCCTGACGCTGACCGTCAAAGCCACCATGCCCGGCAACGGCACGTGCGAGGCACCCAACACGGCGACCATGACCGTGCCGCCGGTTGGTTCAAAGGGCAACGGCAACGGCGCCGACGACAGCGCCTCGGCCAGCGCCAGCATCCCCTCACCGCGCTGCGACAACGCCAGCACCAGACCGCTGCCGCCGGTCGTCTCACGCTGCCCGGATGGTCTGCCGGTGCCGCGCTCGGGCAAATGCCCGTGCCCGAATGGCGGAACATGGAACCGCGGTGCAAACAGCTGTGACAACGGCGAGCCGCAAACGCCAAAAGGCTGCGTGCCCGGCCTGCACGAAACCAAAACCGAGGACGGCCGCTGCATCTGCCGCGATGGCTATTCTCGCAACGATGGCCAGTGCGTGCCCGATGAGGACGAGCCGAAAGCGTGTTCGCCCGGCCCGAACGAAGTGCGCAACGACAACGGCCGGTGCAGTTGCCGGGACGGCTTTGGGCGCGATGACAACGGCCGGTGCGTGCGCGACGACGATCCAGCCAGCGATTGCAAACAGCGCGGTTGGACCTGGACCGGCAAGCGCTGCCTGCCGCCATCCAATCCGGCAGCCGATTGCAAGAATGACGGCCGCGTATGGACCGGATCGAAGTGCATCGACCCGGTTGATCCGGGCGCCGGCTGCCGCCGCGAAGGCGGACAATGGACCGGATCACGCTGCATCTTCCCGCAGAAGGAATGCCCGCGCGGCATGACCGGCAAATACCCCAATTGCCGGATTGTGCTGCCCGATCCGCCGAAGGTGCCCAAGCGCTGCCCAGGCGGCACCGTTGGCAACTATCCCAATTGCATCGAGATCCCGTCCAAGCGCTGCCCGAAAGGCATGCTCGGCAGCAACGGCGACTGCTATTGGCCAAAGCCGCCGAAGATCCAGATCGTGCCGCAGATCAAGATCAACCCGGAGGTGTTCAAACAGCGAAACAGGCCGGAGATCAACCAGCGCCTGCCGCGCTCGAATG
>JANMOL010000115.1:0-4507 GCA_031369245.1 Hyphomicrobium sp.
CGATGGAAGCCGCCGCCTGGGGCATCGCCGAGCCGACAGCGGACAAGCCGGAGGTCGATCCCGAAATTGTTCTGGTGCCACTGCTGGCATTTGATGCGCGCGGCTACCGGCTCGGCTACGGCGGCGGGTTTTACGATCGCACACTGGCGCGGCTCAGAGCCAAAAAGCCGGTGGTTGCGATTGGTCTCGCCTACGACGAACAAAAGGTCGACGAAGTGCCAGTCGAGGCCTATGACCAGCGGCTTGATTGGGTTCTGACGCCGTCGGGGCCGCTCCGTTGCCAGAACCACTAAAGCGCGTGCCGGTCAATCACCAACGGGTCACTAAAACTGTCCTCTCCCTTTGGGAGAAGATGCCCGAAGGGCAGGTGAGGGGCTTGGTCAACCTGCAACGTTGGGGTTGCAAAGCCCGTCGTCCGCCCCTATCGGGGCACCTGCTGCCTTGAGGACAGGCAAGGTCATTCGGCCGGAACGTTCGTAATCTGGCCGTGGTCCGTAACAGAGCCCTAAGGCTCTTAGAAAGTCGTTTGAATGCGTCTGTTGTTTCTCGGCGATATCGTCGGCCGGTCAGGCCGCAACGCCGTGTGCGAAGCGTTGCCCGGGCTGATCCAGCGCCATGCGCTCGACTTCGTCATCATCAACGGCGAAAATTCTGCTGGCGGCTTTGGCATTACCGAAGCCATCCTCAACGATCTCATCGATGCCGGCGCCGACTGCGTCACGCTCGGTAATCACGCGTTCGACCAAAAGGAAACGCTCGTTTACATCGAACGGCAGGAGCGTCTGATCCGGCCGCTGAATTTTCCCAAGGGCACACCGGGCCGGGGCGCGGCGATGCTGAAAGCCAAGAATGGCGCCGACGTGCTCGTCATCAACGCCATGGGCCGGGTGTTCATGACCGAACTCGATTGTCCGTTCCGCGCCATCGACAACGAGATCACCGCCTGCCGCCTGAAGTCGGAGGCCGATGTGATCTTCATTGACTTTCACGCCGAGGCGACGAGTGAAAAGCAAGCGCTCGGCCATTTCCTCGATGGCCGGGTCAGCGCCGTCGTTGGCACGCATACCCACACGCCCACCAGCGATTACCGCGTTCTTGCCGGCGGAACGGCCTTCATGTCGGATGCTGGCATGTGCGGCGACTACAATTCGGTGCTCGGCATGGAAACCGACGAGCCGGTCAACCGGTTTTTGACCAAGATCCCGCGCGGCCGTTTCGAGCCGTCGCTCGGGCCTGCGACGATCTCCGGCCTCGCCGTCGAGATCGACGATAACACCGGCTTGGCAACGGCGGTGGCAGCCTTGCGCCAGGGCCCGCACCTGGAGCCGACGGCCATCGGCATATGGGCCCCGCCGCCATCCCGGGCAGTCCCCGTCGCGCGCTCTTGACCGCGAGCCGCTGTCCCGGCCAAAACGTCGGCTGATCACATAAACCCACTGGAAGCGCTCCCATGGCCGGCCATTCAGCCTTCAAGAACATCATGCACAAGAAGGGCCGGGCTGATGCGGCCCGCGCCAAGGCGTTCGCCAAGTTCAGCCGTGAAATTACCGTCGCCGCCAAGATGGGGTTGCCGGACCCGGCCATGAACGCGCGCCTGCGCCTGGCCATCCAGGAAGCACGCGCTGAAAACATGCCGAAAGATAATATCGAGCGCGCGATCAAAAAGGCGGCGGGCAACGACACCGCCAACTATGAATCCGTGCGTTACGAAGGCTATGCCCCTGGCGGCGTCGCCATCATCGCTGAAGCCCTGACCGACAATCGTAACCGTACCGGCGGCAACGTCCGCTCAGTCTTCACGAAATACAACGGCAACCTCGGCGCGACCGGCTCGGTCAGCCACATGTTCAGCCACGCCGGTGAAATTGTCTACAAAGCCGATAAGGCCTCGGCTGACGCCATGCTCGACGCCGCGATCGAGGCGGGTGCCGACGATGTTGTCTCCGATGCCAGCGGCCACACGATTACGTGCGCCTTTGAAAGCCTCGGCACCGTGGCCGCCGCGCTCGAAGCCAAGCTTGGCGACGCGCTGAGTGTCAAAGCAATCTGGAAGCCCCATTTGACGTCACAAGTTGACGAGGACGTCGCGCAAACGATCATGAAAATGATTGCCGCACTCGACGATGATGAGGACGTGCAAAACGTCTACGCCAACTTCGAAGTGTCCGAGGACGTCATGAAGAAGTTAACGGCGGCATAGCGCGCCATCGACGGACGCCCTGTTGTTTTAACGGCAACTTAACGCCGTTGAGAAATTTGCTATTGCAGCGCCGTTTTGTTGACCGATCGAGCGTATTATCTGCTGAGCGTTCCCTTGGGGCTCGCGGAGTTGAGATGATGCGCAAAGTTCAGTCAGGCAATGGCTCGCCAAATCTTCTGTCATACGTCAAGACGTTGACCCGCGTCCGGTCGGCAGCGGCAGCCGACGTGCAGGCAGCGTCGGCCAAGACCGGCAGTTTCCGCGCGTCGCTGGTGTTAGAGCCGCTGCCCGAGCAAGATGACTTGTCGGCGGCGTTCACATATCACCGCCACCGCA
Source organism: Hyphomicrobium sp. (assembly GCA_031369245.1). Taxonomy (GTDB): domain Bacteria; phylum Pseudomonadota; class Alphaproteobacteria; order Rhizobiales; family Hyphomicrobiaceae; genus Hyphomicrobium_B. The sequence continues at coordinate 2,537 of JANMOL010000115.1, forward strand.
CGGGGCTGCACGACTAGCCGCGGCGCGTGCCCTTCAAGCGTAAAACAGCCCAAACACCGCCATCACCAGTCCGGTCATGACCAGGATAAATCCGGTCACGCCGAGCAGCTGCGAGAGCGACTGGCGGATGCCATAGCTCGCGACCGTGCGCGCCTTGCCGGAGACGCTGGCGCTCTTGAATTTATCGAGTTCGGTGCGGGCGTGCACTGGCAAATCCGGCCGCCCGCGTTTGGCAACCGCATCGATCGCAACCCCGACGGTGGCGTCCCGGATGGCGGCCGCCATGTTGTTGCGATTGGCCCAGCGGATCATCCAGACGCCCAGCAGCGCGATCAAAAGTCCGGCGGCGAGCCAGCCGGGGTGTGAAACCGAGAACGGGATCATGGCGCTGTCCTCTAGGTCTGGCGGATCGTCAGGCAAATGGCAGTGCCGGGCTTTGGCGAGGATGCGCACCAGCCGGGCTGTGATACCACTCGGGCATGCTGACGCGAACGATTCGTATCATCGGGCTGGATCCAGGGCTACGCCGCACCGGTTGGGGTGTGATCGATAGCGATGGCGTGCGGCTGATTTACGTCGCCTCGGGGGTGATTGTACCATCGACGGACGACGATTTGGCTTACCGGCTGCGCGCCTTATTCGAGGGCGTCTCGAGCGTGATTGCCAGCCTCGGTCCGGCCGAGGCGGCGGTGGAAGAAACCTTCGTCAATGAAAACCCGCGCTCGACGCTGAAGCTCGGGCAAGCCCGCGGTGTGGTGCTGCTCGCGCCCGCCATGCAAGGCCTCAAAATCGCCGAATACACCCCGAACCTGATCAAGAAATCGGTGGTCGGGTCCGGCCATGCCGAAAAGCAGCAGATCCAGGCCATGATCGGTTTTTTGCTGCCGAAAGCAAAATGTGAGTGTGCCGATGAGGCCGATGCACTGGCCATTGCCATCACTCATGCCAATCATCGCGCAAGCAGCGCCCTGATGGCCGCCCAGATGAAGAAGGTTGCCCGGGTATGATTGGCAAATTGCGCGGCAAGGTCGATGCGATCGGCGAGAGTATGCTGATCATTGATGTCAACGGCGTCGGCTATGAGGTGCAGGCATCAGCGCGCACCCTGCGCAATCTCAAGACCGGCGATGACGTGTCGCTGACCATTGATACCCACGTGCGCGAAGACGCCATCCGTTTGTTCGGCTTCCAGAGCGAAGTTGAACGCAGTTGGTTTCGCACCCTCCAGACGATCCAAGGCGTCGGCTCGAAGGTGGCACTCGCCGTGCTCGGCATTCTCGCCCCGCAGGAACTCGCCAACGCCATTGCTTTGCAAAATTTTGCAGCCGTTGAGGAAACCCCCGGTGTCGGCAAAAAGCTGGCGCAACGCATCGTGCTCGAACTGAAAGACAAGGCGCCAGCGCTGTCGATTGCCGGGCTCAATGTGCCGGTATCGGCCGGCGGGTCCGTGTCGATGGCGCCGCTGCACGGGCACGCCGCCGCCGAGGCGATTTCGGCGCTGACCAACCTTGGCTATAACCCCTCGCAGGCTTCGGGTGCGGTCGCGGTCGCGATGAAGGAATTGGGAGACGCCGCCGGCACCGCACAATTGATCAAGCGCGGCCTCAAGGAATTGGCGCGGTAAGGTTCACAAAGCGTGGCGATTAGCATTTACATCGACGCTGACGCCTGCCCGGTGAAAGACGAGGCGCTGAAGGTTGCCGAGCGGCACGGCCTCGCGATTACTTTTGTTTCCAATTCGTGGATGCGGCTGCCGGACAGCCCGCTGGTGCAGCGCGCCGTGGTGCCGGATGGACCCGATGCGGCCGACGATTGGATCGCTGAGCGCATTGCCCCGGGCGATATCTGCGTGACGCAAGACATTCCGCTCGCTGGCCGCTGCCTGAAAGCTGGCGCCCGCGCCATTGGCAACACCGGCAAGCCGTTCACCGATGCCTCGATCGGCATGGCGCTGGCGATGCGCGAGCTCTC
>JANMOL010000116.1:0-11039 GCA_031369245.1 Hyphomicrobium sp.
GGCTTTACTGAAGTCCATTGGGCCTTCGCCGTCGCGTTCATGGCCATGCTGGCCTACGCCTTTTTCATGCTGATCACCCGCAAGCTCTCAACCTTCGATCCGCCGCTGGTGACGCTGTTTTATGCGCTGATCGCCGGCACGGTGCTCGGCGCGCCGGTAGCGCTCGCGCATTGGGTCTGGCCGGTCGATGCCGTGCAGTGGCTGCAGCTCTTGAGCCTGGGCGCGTTCGGCGGGCTCGGACATTACCTTTTAATTCTAGCCTACCGCCTCGCTCCGGCGTCCAGCGTCTCGCCGTTTTTGTATTTCCAGCTTTTGAGCATGGTCATCCTCGGCTATCTCGTATTCGGTGATCTGCCCGATCGCTGGACGCTGATGGGCTCGAGCGTGGTGATCGCGTCCGGCATCTATCTCGTGCACCGCGAGCGCGTGACCGGCGCTATGGCAAAGCCGGTGGCGTCGTAATCCGCGCCTTCGTTTCGTTCGCCCAGGCATCAAAGCGGCCCTCGGCAATGGCGCTCCGCATCGCCGCCATCAGGTCCTGGTAAAACACCGTATTGACCCACGACAAGATCATCGCGCCGAGCAGTTCCCCCGACTTGATCAGATGATTGATATAGGCGCGCGAATACTCCCGCGCCGCCGGGCACGAGCTTTCGGGATCCAGCGGCGCCATATCTTCGGCGTGCTTGGCATTGCGCATATTGAGCGGGCCGTTCCAGGTGAACGCGTAGCCGTGGCGGCCATTGCGCGTTGGCATCACGCAGTCGAACATGTCGACGCCGCGCCGCACGGCTTCAATCAAATCGAGCGGCGTGCCAACGCCCATCAGATAACGCGGCTTGTGCGCGGGCAAATGCGGCAGCGTGCCAGTCAGCGTCGCAATCATGGCGTCATGACCTTCGCCGACTGCCAGCCCGCCGACCGCGTAGCCCGGAAACTCCATCGCCACCAGCGCCTCCGCCGAACGGCGGCGTAATTCCAAATCTGTACCGCCCTGCACGATCGCGAACAGCGCCTGCCCCCGGGTCGCGCCGCCGGATGCAACCTGCGCGTCAAACGCCCGCTTCGAGCGTTCGGCCCAGCGCAGCGAAAGCTCCATCGCGCGCTCGACTTCCTTAGGCTCGGCTGGCAGCTCGATGCACTCATCGAACTGCATCTGGATATCGGACCCGAGCAGGCATTGAATTTCGATCGAGCGCTCGGGCGTCAGCATGTGGCGGGAACCGTCGATGTGCGACTGGAAGGCCGCGCCCTGTTCCGTGATCTTGCGAATTTTTGACAGGCTCATGACCTGGAAGCCGCCCGAGTCGGTCAGGATCGGCCCGTCCCAGCGCATGAATGTATGCAGACCGCCCAGCCTGGCGATGCGCTCGGCCCCTGGCCGCAGCATCAAATGGTAGGTGTTGCCGAGCAGGATATCGGCACCCGCACTTTTCACTTGTTCGGGATAGAGCGCCTTGACGGTCGCAACCGTACCAACCGGCATGAACGCCGGCGTGCGGATCACCCCGCGCGGCGTCACGATCTCCCCGAGCCGGGCGAGCCGGTCGTTTTTGATCACCCGATAGGAAAATGTCTCGACCGGTTTTTGCATGGCGCGTTATCTGACAGACCCTGCGCCGTCGCGAAAGAGCAGACATGCATCGCCATAGGAATAGAACCGGTAACCCTCACGGATGGCGTGGCCGTAGGCGGCGCGCATCGTGCCCAGTCCACAAAACGCCGAGACCAGCATGAACAGCGTCGAGCGCGGCAGGTGGAAGTTGCTCATCAGCACGTCGGCACATTTGAAGCGATAGCCAGGCGTGATAAAAATCGCGGTCTCGCCCGACCACGCCTGGATTGAGCCATCCTCGCGCGCCGCACTCTCAATGACCCGCAGCGAGGTGGTGCCAACACACACGATGCGGCCGCCGCGCGCCTTGACCGCGTTCAGCGCCGCCGCAGTCCCGGCGGACACGCTGCCCCACTCGGAATGCATTTTGTGATCCGCGGTATCGTCGGCCTTGACCGGCAGAAACGTACCCGCGCCGACATGCAGCGTCACGAAGTGTTTCGAGATGCCGCGCGCCTCGAGTGCCGCAAACAACTCGGCCGTGAAGTGCAGCCCCGCGGTCGGGGCGGCGACCGCACCGTCCTTGTCGGCATAGATCGTCTGATAGCTCGCACGGTCGCACTCGTCGGGCGCGCGCTTCAAGGCGATGTAGGGCGGCAGCGGCATCACACCGGCGGTAGCGATCGCTGCATCCAGCGCGCCGTCTGACAAATCAAACGCCAGCTCAACCTCACCCGCCTCGCCCTTGTCCGACACGGTCGCATCCAGCGTTCCGAGCACGCACGTCGAACTCGAAATCCCCAGCTGCACGCGATCGCCGACCTCTAGCCGCTTGGCGGGGCGGGCAAACGCGCGCCAGACATGGCCATCGACCCGCTTAGTCAGATTGAATGACACGTTGGCGACAACCCCGGCCCGCGTCCGTGTGCCCGCCAGAGCCGCCGGGATGACACGCGTATCGTTGAGCACCAGCGCATCGCCCGGCTGCAGCAGAGACGGCAAATCGCGCACGCTGCGGTCAGCGTGATCCGCGTCGTCGGGCGCGCACGACCCTTCAACCGCCCGCACCACCAGCATCCGCGCGCTGTCGCGCGGGTTGGCCGGGTATAGCGCGATGGCGCTGTCGGGCAGTTCGAAATCAAACAGATCCGTGCGCACGCCGGGCGGTTCCAAAACAGTTGAGCCAAAGAGGGGATGACAGAGCCTAAGGCTGCGGCCTAACATCTGGCAACGCTCTGCCGCAACCGGTCATAGCGCTGCACAAATCGCTGAAAGCCCTTGAAGCCCAGCGCAAACACTTGCAGTTTCGCGTCGGCGAGGCGGCGGCGTCCGCTCACCTCACAATAAAACCCCAAGCCCAGGAGGCGTCCATGGCCAAAGAACAGAGATCGACCAAAGAAAAGCGCAAGCCCAAGAAAGCTGCCGGCGACAAAAAAGGCGGCAAGAAGTAACCGCCGCGCAGGCGGCAAGACGTAACGCCCGCCGCTAGCTCGCGCGGCGCCATTCTACAGCCGCCAACAGCGCCAGGCCGACCCAGCTGGCGATCAACAGGCTGCCGCCCAACGGCGCAGCCTTTGGAAAAATATGCGCGCCGCTGAAAGTGTGAAGCGCGATGTCGCCGCTGAACAGCGAGACGGCGCCCAACATCGCCGCCGCGCCGTGAATCCACAAGCGCGGCTGGTTGATGCGCATCGCGACAGCCAGCAGCGCGACGCACGCCGTCGCGTGTATCATGAGCATCGTGGCCGCCGTCGCCAGCGCCGGACTGTCGACCTTATGAGCCGCAACCGCCGCCATCGCGACACCGCCAGCGCCCGCCAGCCCGGCCAGCGCCAAGACAGCAAAAGCCGCTCCTGGCGGCCCGCTCGTCCGATGCTGATCGCTGTCGCTCATCCGGTGCTGATCGCTGTCGCTCGTCACGCCACGTCGGCCGCGACACGCACCGAAATCATTGTGTCGGGTGCGCGCGGCGGCTCGCCCTTAGCGAGCTTGTCGACGTTGTCCATGCCATCGATGACCTTGCCCCAGGCGGTATACTGGCCATCGAGGAACGATGCGTCATCGAAACATATAAAAAACTGGCTGTTGGCCGAGTTCGGACTGGACGAGCGCGCCATCGAGCAGACGCCGCGCACATGCGGTTCCTTGTTGAACTCGGCGGGCAAATTCGGATGTTTCGAACTCCCCGTACCGCGCCCTTGCGGACAGCCCGTCTGCGCCATGAAGCCGGCGATCACACGATGGAACGCGATGCCGTCATAGAAATTTTCGCGCGCCAGCTGCTTGATGCGCTCGACGTGCTTAGGTGCCAGATCAGGCCGCAGCTCGATCACGACATTGCCCTTGCTCGTTTCCATGACAAGCGTGTTCTCGGGATCTTTGTAGGCGGCCATTGCGATGTCCTTTTGGAGGTCTGCGATGATCCCCTTTCCCCATCGCGTGCCCGATTGCGTGCAGGCATGAGGAGAGGAATTGATCTAGTTTTACTGCACCGTCACTTTGACCATGACGTCGGGGTCGGCGACGGTGCCGGAGCCGGGCGCGCCGCGTTTGAGCTGATCGACCAGCTCCATGCCTTCGACCACTTCGCCCCAGACCGTGTACTGACCGGTGAGGCCGCGGCAGCCGCTATCATTGAAGCAAATGAAAAACTGGCTGTTGGCGGTGTTTGGATCCGCGGTCCGGGCCGCACCCAGCGTGCCGCGCTTATACGGCTCTTTAGAAAATTCCGCTTTGAGATCGGGCAGTTTCGAGCCGCCCATGCCGGTGCCGGTCGGGTCGCCGGTCTGGGCCATGAAGCCGTCCATCACGCGGTGCCATTTGACACCGTTGTAAAAACCCTGAGCAGCGAGCGTCGTGTAGCGTTCGACGTGGGCTGGCGCGAGATCGGGGCGCAGCTTGACCACGACCTTGCCGGACTTGAGCTCGATCACGAGCTTGTCGCCGGCAGCAGTGGCTGGAACAGCGAGTAACATCAAAGAAGCAAGAGCAAACGATAGGCGTTTCATGCGGTTCCTCATGGGTTCTGGCTGCCACGTTCAATGTCCGGCAGACGGCGCTGTGCCGCGTTTCCGTCTGTATGCCCCTCTGCATTCCGGGCATGGCGGGCAATGTTGCCGCCCTTATGGCGATTTGACGGCTAGCCTGCAAGACATGCCCAGCAAAAGCCGCCGAACGGGACGCGGACGGATCAGCGCACCAGCGAACCGCCCGATGCGAAGCCTTGGCCGCCACGGTTGCCTTGGCTATGCGCGCCGCCGCAGCGATGGCACGTTATCACCGCCCCGGACCTTTGCCCGCATCGGGCATTGGCCGGTCCTTCATGCCGCGCGACCGGCTTGCGGGTGCGGATGGCGGCGCATCTGCGGCGGCATCGGGCTTTCGATGAACGGCGCGTGCCGCGTCCGCCGGGCTGATCGCGACGCGCGCCAGATCCTGCACAATCCCGGCTGGCGAAATCAGCACGCCTTCGCGCACCAGGCGCGCAAATTGCGCATCGCGATGCGGCCCGCGCCCAATCGCGCCACCCTTGGCGACAACGCGATGCCACGGCGCAATCTCGCGCTCGCCGTCCGTCAGCATGGCGAGGATATAGGCAATGTGACGGGGCGCGACGGCCAGTGCCGCGCCGATCGCCTCAAACGTCGCAACCCGGCCCGGCGGCACATCACGCACAATGGCCAGCGTCTCGGCCTTGATGCGCGTCGTGGCCTGAGAGCGCGCCATGGCTCAGGCTTTCTTCGACGGCTTCGACTTCAAGCGTCGCAGCACGTCCTTGGAAACAAACGGCGACGCATCGCCGCCCATGCTGGCGACCGCACGCACCAGGTTGGCGGCGATATGGCGGACGGCGGGCGAGGCCGAAACGTAGACCGTCTGGATCTCCGGTGCCATCTCGCCATTCATGCCGGCCATCTGCATTTCGTAGTCGAAATCGGTGCCATCGCGCAGCCCGCGCACGATGATCGAGGCCTTGTGGGCGCGCGCCGCGTCCACCGCCAGACCCTCGAAGGTCACGATCACGATCTTCGTGCCGCTGGCTTTCGCAATCGCGCGCACCTCATCCTCCAGCATCGCGACGCGCTCGGCGGATGAAAACATCGCCGCCTTGCCGGGATTAATGCCGATGCCGATGACCAGCTTATCGACGAGGCAAGCCGCCCGCCGGATGACGTCGCTATGCCCGAGCGTCACGGGATCGAAGGAACCGGAATAAAAGCCGATACGTGCCATGGATGCTCCGGGGGGTTAGCGCGCCTCAACCCTGATAGCGCGCCGCAGAGCATCCGGCGAGGATGTTCATGGCTATTGACAGCCGGGTTACGCAGCAAGTTGCGGTTATCCTGAGCACTGCCCTCAGCCCGCGGCCGTGGCCTCAGCCCGCCACCTTGATCCGGCAGTGCTTACGCAACGCCACCCTCGCCCTCAACCTCGCTCTCTGCCTCGCCGTCGCCGACCGCATCGTCCGTTATGCGCTCGACCGAGACCACCTTTTCAGCGCCGTCGGTCTTAAAAATGCGCACCCCTTGCGTGTTGCGGCCGGCAATCCGGACATCATGCACCGGACAGCGGATCAGCTGCCCGCCGTCGGTCACCAGCATGATCTGATCGTTTTCCTCGATCGGGAACGACGCAATCAGCCGGCCGTTGCGGTCGTTGACGGCCATGGCGCCGATACCTTTGCCGCCGCGCCCCGAGGTGCGGAATTCATACGACGATGAGCGCTTGCCAAAGCCCTTGGTCGAAACTGTCAGCACGAACTGTTCTTTGGCCTGCATCTCGGCAAATTTTTCCGGGCTGAGTTCGACAACCCCTTCGGCAACATCCTCGGCGTCGGCATCGACCACGATGTCGGCCTCATCGGCCTCATCCGAGCGGCGCAGCGCTGCGGCCTGCTTGAGGAATGCCGACCGCTCGGCCGCCGTGGCTTTGACGTGGTCGAGGATCGCCATCGAGATGACCTCGTCATCTTCGCCAAGCCGGATGCCGCGCACGCCGTCGGAATCGCGGCCCTTGAACAGCCGCACTTCCTCGCCGATCAGGAAGCGGATGCATTGGCCTTCCGCCGTCGTCAGCTGCACATCCTGATCAGGCCGCGCAATGGCAACCGAGACGATACGGTCGCCCTCGTCGAGCTTCATGGCCTTCTTGCCGTTACGATTGATGTTTTCGAAATCGGTCAGCGCGTTGCGGCGGATATTGCCCGAGCGGGTCGCAAACATCAGCTCGAGTTCGCTCCAGGTCGCTGCATCTTCCGGCAGCAGCAGGATCGAGGTGATGACCTCGCCGTCGTCCAAAGGCAGCAAATTGACCAGCGCCTTGCCGGGCGATTGCGGGGTGGCGGCCGGCAGCCGCCAGACCTTCATCCGGTAGCACATGCCGCGCGAGGAAAAAAACAGCACCGGCGTGTGGGTCGAGGTGACAAACAACTGCGTGACGAAATCCTCGTCGCGCGTCGACATCCCCGACCGGCCCTTACCGCCCCGCCTTTGCGCCCGGTAGGCGGCCAGCGGCACGCGTTTGATGTAGCCCTTGTGCGAAACCGTGACGACGCAGTCTTCGCGCTGGATCAGGTCCTCGTCCTCGACCTCGCCTTCCATTTCGATGATTTCGGTTTTGCGCGGCGTCGCGAACTCGGCCTTGATGGCCGCCAGTTCCGACTTCACGATTTCAACCACCCGGGCGCGCGACGCCAGGATCGCCAGAAATTCTTTGATCTCGCCGGCGATCTTGTTCAACTCGTCGGCGATTTCCTCGCGGCCCAGCGCCGTCAAACGGGCCAGACGCAATTCGAGGATGGCCTTGGCTTGCTCTTCCGACAGTTTGTAGGTGCCGGTGTCCGTCAGCCGATGCCGCGGATCGGCAATCAGCTCAATCAGCGGCGCCATGTCTTTGGCTGGCCAGTCGCGCGCCATCAGCTGCTCTTTGGCATCGGCTGGAGACGCTGATACCCGGATCAGCTTGATCACGTCGTCGATGTTGGCGACCGCAATCGCCAGCCCGACCAGGACGTGGGCGCGGTCGCGCGACTTGGACAGCTGATGCTTGACGCGGCGGGTGACAACCTCCTGACGGAACGCTGTGAACGCCGAGATCATATCCTTGAGGTTGAGGCTCTCGGGGCGCCCGCCGTTGATCGCCAGCATGTTGGCGCCAAACGTCGTCTGCAAATCCGAGTACTTGTACAGGTTGTTCAACACCACATCGGCCACCGCATCGCGCTTCAATTCGATGACGATGCGAATGCCTTCGCGGTTGCTCTCGTCCCAAAGATCCGAGATGCCTTCGATTTTCTTGTCGCGCACAAGATCGGCGATCTTTTCAATCAGCACGCGCTTGTTCACCTGATAGGGAATTTCGCTGACGATCAGCGCTTCGCGATCCTTGCGGATATTCTCGGTTTTGACCCGCGAGCGCATGATGATCGAGCCGCGCGACTTGTGGTAGGCCAGCAGAATGCCGCCGCGCCCGAGGATCATCGCACCCGTCGGAAAATCCGGCCCGGTGATGATCTGGCACAATTCGTCGAGCGTGATTTCGGGATTGTCCAGATCGGCGACGCAGGCGTCGATCACTTCGCCGAGATTATGGGGCGGAATGTTGGTCGCCATGCCGACTGCGATTCCGCCCGCGCCGTTGACCAGCAGGTTTGGAAACTTGGCCGGCAGAACCGACGGCTCAAGCAGGCGATCATCGTAGTTCGGTTTGAAATCGACGGTTTCATTGTCGAGATCGTCAAGCAGCGACATCGAGATCTTTGTCAGGCGCGATTCTGTGTAGCGCTCGGCGGCCGGCGGATCGCCATCGATCGAGCCGAAGTTGCCCTGGCCATCGACCAGCGGGACGCGCAGCGAAAAGTCCTGCGCCATGCGCACCAGCGCATCGTAAATCGCCAGATTTCCATGCGGATGGAAGTCACCCATGACGTCGCCGACCACCTTGGCCGACTTGATGTGCTTCTTGTTGAACGCCAGGCCCAGCCGGTCCATGGCGTAGAGGATGCGGCGATGCACCGGCTTCAAGCCGTCGCGGACATCGGGCAGCGCGCGCGAAATAATCACGCTCATCGCGTAGTCGAGATACGACCGCTTCATCTCTTCCGAGATGGTGATCGGCCGGGTGTCGTTGGGCTCTTTACTGCCCGGTTTGTCGTCGTCGCTTCTATCGGCCAAGGGGTGCTCGCTATCGCAAAAAAGCGGCCCAGCCGCAGCGCCTTTCAGGCACGGCACGAGGCCCGCAAATCGATCCTTCGCAGTCTACAGGATTAGCCGCCCCAACGCCAACATTGCGGCGACGTGCCACGGCCACAACCCCCAGCTATTTATGGTGCTTTTTCAGTGGTTTGCCAGAATTGAATCCTCCGCAAATGCGGCCATGCTGGCTGACTTGCTCTGGTCACGTTCTGGCGCTAGATGCCTCGTCACGGCCGAGCGCTTCGCGGCGTTGTGGACGTCGTGCGCGGGGCGGTTCGTCGCCCGCGCGCTCACCCCCCGAAAGGACGCGACCCATGAACATGACCTCAATCACCATCGCACTGACAGCCATGATGGCAACTCTGATAGCTGGCGCGATCCCCGCGACGGCCGATGACACCTTCATCTCCGAACAGAAGCTGACGGAATATCTGGCTAAGGATCGCTTGCTCGGCGCCAAGGTCAAAGGCCAAGACGGCAAGATCATCGGCGACATCGAAGACCTGATCATCAACAACGACGGCGAAGTCGTCGGCGCCATCATGGGCGTCGGCGGGTTCCTCGGCGCGGGCGAAAAGAAGATCGCCGTCGCGACCAAGGCTCTGAGCCTGGAAGTGACCGACGGCAAGATGGACGTCACCATGCCGTCAGCCACCAAGGACGTGCTGTCGGCGGCACCGGCCTACAAGCGCATCAATCCGCCGAAGGGCTGGTTCCAGCGCGCCGTCGAAAAGGGCCAGGAGCTGAAAGATAAGTCGTCAGTCACCGCGCACGATGCGATGGATAAGGCCAAGGCTAACGCTGGCCCCGCGCTTGAATCCGCCAAGCAAAAGGCTAATGAGGCGATCGAAGCCGCCAAGGAAAAAGCCCAAGGCGTCGTCGACAAGGCCAAAGACGCCGCACAGCCAGCGCCAAAGCCCTGAACCTCGGCGCACGGTTTTGTGCACGAACAATCGGCCCCGTTGCCAACCTGGCAGCGGGGTTTTTATTGCAGCACGCACGCACAATGCCGGAACCCAAGCACAGTCGCAGCCGTTATCCCCGGTCGAGCCATGCCGAACCCGCTGGAGGATGCGATGCGCAGACCATCAACTTGGGCCACCACACGGGCGATCGTGCCATGCGTGATTGTGCCATCGGCGATTGTTGCAGCCTTAGCCTCGCTGCCGATACTGATACTGACCACGGCGACGCTAGCCCGCGCGCAAGCCCCTGAGCCAGCCGCCGCTGCCGCCGATGACAGCTCGGCCGCATTCAACAACGCCTGCCGCACCTGTCACACCAATAAAGCTGGCGACAATCGCCTCGGCCCGAGTTTGGCTGGCATTGTCGGCCGTAAAGCTGGTCAACAACCGGGCTTTGCTTATTCTGAATCGATGAAAAATTCAGGCGTGACGTGGGACACTAAAACCCTCGACGCCTTTATCGCCAATCCGGAAAGCGTCGTTCCTAGCAACGCCATGAAACCGTTTACCGGCATTTCCGATGCAGCCGTCAGAGCCCAAATCATCAACGCGCTCAGCGGCGGCTGAGCGCACTTTCCAGCGCACGGGCGGCGCTCGGGCTGCGTCTTGGCTGGCGTCGCGCTGTTTCTCGCCCGCGAAATCAAATCGCTGATTGTCGGTGAAGCCGCTGACCCGAAAGTGCAAGCGGGCTTGACCGCGATCATCGGCGGCGACGTTGGAACCGGCAAGCCGATCCGCCACATCAATGAACTGCGCACCATCCACCTTGGACCCGAGGACGTGATGGTCAGGGCCAGCGTCGATTTTCAGGATTACGTCACCGCGAAAACCGTCGAAGAGGTCACGCGGCGGATGCAATCGGCGATCACCGCGCGCTATCCGCAGGTCCGCCACCTGTTCATCGAAGTGCCATCAGAAGCAGCGTTCGGACGCGCCAGGGTCAGAGCCGCAGCAGCGCACGCCTGAATCACTCTTAGATCGTCCCAACCAGCAATCGACCGCCGCCCGTTTTCCTTCTCCCACGGGGAGAAGGCGCCCGCCCGGTGCAGTAGCGCCAAGGAATGCGGGGCGGATGAGGGGTTTCGATCGACAAAACAGTATGCCCGTTAAAGCCGCAGCAGCGCGTCTCTGAAAATCGAGGCTCTGACGTGTTGCGATCGACCGCCGCCCGTTTTCCTTCTCCCAAGGGGAGAAGGTGCCCCGCCCGGCGCAGTAGCGCCGACGAATGCGGACCGGATGAGGGGCTTTGATCCACAAAACAGGATGCCCATTAAAGCCCCTCACCTGTCCCTTCGGGACATCCTCTCCCCAAGGGAGAGGAAAGCT
>JANMOL010000415.1:0-4982 GCA_031369245.1 Hyphomicrobium sp.
CTGCCCGTGGGTGACGCGGCCGTGCTCACCAAGCGCTCGAGCACGCCGCATCTATTCTCGCTCGCGAACACCTGCCTATGGCTTTGAGCGACACGAACCAAGGTACCAGCGCACTTCCCGTGATCAACTAAGCCTTTTCTAGGCAAAGCGCCCTTGCAGTCTGTGCGGATTGCAAGGGCCAATCACAGGCCATAAGTTTGCTCATCTGATGTGGGATCAATAGGGTATCGCCGGTGGCGTCAAGTCGAAGTCGCAGCCGCACAACCTTCCTGAAGTCTGCATCATGACCAGCGCATTTTTCACAGCCCCGCCGCCAGCGCTCGCCAAGCGGCCGCTGACCGAAGCCGACGCCATCGATATCTGGCTCGCCCGCTGGCTCCGCGTCCGGCCAAAAGACCTCGTCCGCCGCTACGCCTGCGACCCGCGCCGGCTTTATGAAATCTGGGAGGAGACCCGCTTTCCAGGCACCCGCGGCAAGGCGTTAGCGTTATTGCGTGAGCGTTATCCAAGCTTGGAAAGCCGCATCGATCCCGGCGCTCACCGGCGGATTTCGAACCAGCCGGACCCCCGCCAGCTGACCCTGTTTCCAGCGCCCTGCGTTGCCCGCTGACGGCCATATTCGATCCGCTGCTACCCATACAACCCCCGGACCAAACGGCCGTCCTGGATCAAATTCAGCGGCTTACCCTCAAAACGGAACCCAAAGAGAACATTTTTGGAACAAGTGCTAGACAGAGCTGATGATTCGTGGCATGTTCTTCCTATGTTCCCAACGCCTCAAAAGGCGCTCAATACCGGGTCAAAGTCGCGTATCCGACCCCTCCCGCAATCGACCAGGAGAGCCCCCATGCGCACCTATCTGATCTCGTACGACCTCGCGATGCCGAACCGCAACCAGCACGTCATGGCGCAAGTCATCATGGGCCTTGGCGAAAAGTGGGCCCGCCCGCTGGCCAACACCTGGTACGTCGCCTCGAACCGCGATGAAACCGAACTCGAAGCCGACCTGCGCGATCTTCTCAATGACGAAGATGGCCTGCTGATCCAGGCCGTCAAGCGCGAGGCGATCCTGACCAACACCTCGTTGCGCTGGTTCCGTCAGCGCCGCGCCGGGCTCGATATCGCGCCTGACAGCAACATCATCGCCTTCCCGGCCCCGCCGGCCCCAGAGCCGCTGGAGCCCGAGCTGCCGTTCGCTGAAGCCTGCTGAGCCGCAAGCTGATCAACGGCGATCGAACGAAACGATCCGCAAGGTTCCAAAGTCTTTGAGCGGGGCGGCCCCCTCCCCCAAGAGCCGTTCCCCCTGGGTCCGTCCCGCTCAAAGCCCAAGGCAAAAAAGGTCCTCGTCATTTTCGCGCACCTGAGCCCGTTTGCGATTGAGCTAAGCGCGTTCAGACAAGGATGACGAAAGTCAGGTCTGGTGTGTGTTGCCGTGCTGCCGTGTTGCGTCAAGCGTAGCGTTTCGCCCTCGCGTTGAACCCGACCCCCGCTCCCCCGTCAGCCCTCTCCTCCCCGGAACCCGCCCCCCATGAAAACCTATCTGATCCATCACACGCCGAAATCGCCGGTCCAGGACACCTGGGCGGTTTCGTTCTCGCTGCCCTACATCGCCAACGACTATGTCCGCACCGGCGACGGCATCTGGTACGTCAAAACCTGGCTGACCGCCGACCAGATCAAAAAGCGGCTCGCGATCCTGTTTGATTCATCCGACGAGTTGCGCGTCCACGAGCTCGGCCGCAAGGACGCCACCCTCAACACCCGCCTGCAATGGCTGGCTGGCCGTCTCGAAGACGAAGAACCGTCAGATGTTTTGAACGCGCCGCGCTTTATGTGGCAGGCGCTGCACAACGCCGCGCAATCGTTTGCCTTCGCGCGCGCGGCCCCGGCTGTCGCTATGGCCGCCAGCTCAGGAAATTCGCGAGCAGCTTGAGGCCCAGCATCTGGCTTTTCTCGGGGTGGAACTGCGTGCCGGCGATATTGTGATCAGCCACAATCGCCGTCACCGGCCCGCCGTAGTTGGTTTCAGCCACCACCACGCGTTGTTCGGCTGCCGCCAAATGGAACGAGTGCACGAAATAGCCGTGCAATCCGTTCGGCCCCGTCGCGATACCGTCCAACAACGCGTGCGGCCGAACGACGTCGAGCGTATTCCAGCCCATATGCGGAATTTTAAGTGACGGATCGGCAGGCGCGATCGCGCGCACCTCACCCTTGATCCAGGACAGCCCTTCGGTGGTCGTGAACTCCAGCCCGCGTTCGCTCATCAGTTGCATGCCAACGCAAATGCCGAGAAACGGCCGCTGCTTGCCGCGCACAACCTCGGCCAGCGTCTCGATTATGCCCGGCAGGCTGTCGAGCCCGCGCTTACAATCGGCATAAGCCCCAACGCCCGGCAGTACGACGCGATCCGCGCTGGCAACATCGGCCGCTTTCGAACTGACAATGATCTCGGCGTCGGCCTCGCTCTCGCGCGCCGCGCGCTCCAGTGCCTTGGCGGCGGAATGAAGATTGCCCGATCCGTAGTCAATGATGACGACGCGCTGCATGGCCGCTCGATCAGGCCCGCGCGCCAAACGGCCACGATGGCCGCCGCACGCTGAACGGCCCCGCACCGCCGGTGCCAGCACTGCTGCCGCTGCTGCCACCGCTGCTAGCCGGTCCGCGGATAATCGGCTGCGACGGCAGCCACGATTCTAAAAACCGGCGTTCGCACTCGACCAGACTGCTGCCGTTGACCGAGCCCAGCATCTGCCAGCCCTGCCAGTCGAGCATCCAGCGCTTCAGCGTCGAGACTTCGAACCCGAGAAACACGTTCAAGGCAAACACGATCAGCATGGTCCACGCCGCATCGATGCCGGCGCTACCGATCAGCGCCGCAATGGCCCACGCAATCAGCAGATATAGGGCAGCCGGAATCCACAGACTTTGGGCTGCCAGGCCGAGCGGCGGACAGAGCGCCGTCAGCCACGAAAAACCATCCTTGACGAACTGCAGCTGATCGGCGCGATCCAAGCGATCCGCTTCAGGTTCGGCCGGTTCATGGACAGTGTAGGTCACCACAGCGCCGAACTTTCCTTGCGACATCGTGCACAACTCTCAACTTTTGAAACGAGCTTAGCCCTGAAGCATGCCCTTGGTCGATGGGATACGTCCGGCCTGACGTGGATCGAGCGCGATCGCGGCCCTGAGCGCCCGCGCCAATCCCTTATAGCAGGTCTCGGCGATATGGTGATTGTTCTCGCCGTAAAGGTTTTCGACGTGCAGCGTGATGCCGGCATTTTGTGCCAACGCCTGGAACCACTCGCGGAACAGCTCGGTGTCCATCTCGCCAACCTTCGGCTGCGAGAACTGAGCTTTCCAGATCAGGAACGGCCGCCCGGAGACGTCAACCGCGACCCGCGTCAGCGTCTCGTCCATCGGTAAATGCACGTCGGCATAGCGCACGATGCCGGCCTTATCGCCCAGCGCCTTGGCGATCGCCTGGCCGATCACGATGCCGGTATCCTCGGCCGTGTGGTGGAAATCGATGTGCAGATCGCCCTTGGCCTTGAGCGTGATGTCGATCAGCGAGTGGCGGGCCAGCTGCTCCAGCATGTGATCGAGGAAGCCGATGCCGGTCGCGATGTCGTAGGCGCCCGTGCCGTCGAGATCGACAGTCGCTGTGATTTCGGTCTCTTTGGTCTTGCGGGTAATGGTCGCTTGCCGTTTCACGTCCGCTCTCCACTTCAGTCCGCGCTCACAAAGGCTGTACGAAAGGCTCGTATTGCACGCCCAAGCCCCAGCGTCTAACAGCTAAGCCCTGGCCAGGAAATGGCCAGGAAATGGCAACAAAATGCCCGGCAAATGGCCCGGACGTCGCGTGGCCGCCGCGCGCCGCCCTTGAATTCAATCCGTCCGCACCCAAGCTGCAAGGCCGTGATGACATCCCACCCGTTAAATGCCGCCGATTCGTCCTGGCATGCCACGACCATCTTAACCGTTCGCAAAGGCGGCCGCGTGGTGATCGCGGGCGATGGCCAGGTCAGCCTTGGCGCCACGATCATCAAATCCAATGCCAAGAAGGTCCGCCGCCTCGGCCGTGGCGACGTGATTGCCGGCTTTGCAGGCGCAACCGCCGACGCCTTCACCTTATTCGAGCGGCTCGAAGCCAAATTAGAGCAATACCCGGGCCAGCTGACCCGCGCGGCCGTCGAACTGGCCAAGGACTGGCGCACCGACCGCTATTTGCGCCGCCTCGAAGCCATGATGATCGTCGCCGACAAGGACACAACCCTGGTTCTGACCGGCACCGGCGACGTGCTCGAACCGGAGGATCATGTCATGGGCATCGGCTCGGGCGGCAACTATGCGCTGTCTGCAGCGCGCGCACTGTTGGATCAGCCGCTCGACGCCGAGCAGATCGCTCGCAAGGCCATGGCCATTGCTGCCGAGATCTGCGTTTACACAAACACCAACGTCGTCGTCGAAAGCCTGTAGGCACCCCCCTGATGACCAGCTTCTCCCCCCGCGAAATCGTCTCAGAACTCGACCGCTACATCGTCGGCCAGGGTGACGCCAAGCGCGCCGTCGCGATCGCCTTGCGCAACCGCTGGCGGCGCCAGCAGCTTGCCGGCGATCTGCGCGAAGAGGTGATGCCGAAAAACATTCTGATGATCGGCCCGACCGGCTGCGGCAAGACGGAGATCGCGCGCCGGCTCGCGAAGCTGGCGGGTGCGCCATTCCTGAAAGTGGAGGCGACGAAGTTTACCGAAGTCGGCTACGTGGGCCGCGATGTGGATTCGATCGTGCGTGATCTCGTGGAAGTCGGCATCGCGCTGGCTCGCACGCAAAGGCGGCGCGAAGTCAAGGTGAAGGCCGAGAAGCATGCAGAGGAACGCGTTCTGGACGCGTTGGTCGGCCTCAATGCCAAACCGGAGACTCGCGAGAGCTTCCGCCGCCGACTACGCGCCGGAGAACTGGCGCAGGCGGAGATCGAAGTG
>JANMOL010000158.1:0-4000 GCA_031369245.1 Hyphomicrobium sp.
GGTGGACGCCGACTTCGAAGAGGTCAAAGACGACAAGAAAAAATCGGCCTAACGCACTGACCGCATAAGCCTTTATCGCCCCCGTTTCGGATTTCACGCCCAATTGGGCGGAGTGGAAGTCCGCAGCGGGGGCGATGCAGCGTCAGCGGATGTTCTGCTAGAGGGTACAAGGCACGTTGGCCGCCGGGAGGCCAATCGTCTGAGATAGCGCCACAATGGCTAAGCGCGACTACTACGAAACTTTGGGCGTCAAGCGAAACGCCAGCGAGCAGGACTTGAAGTCCGCCTATCGCACACTCGCCAAGGAATTCCATCCCGACCGCAATGCTGGCGACAAAGACGCCGAGCGCAAATTCAAGGAAGTCAGCGAGGCCTACGAGGCCCTGAAAGATCCCCAAAAGCGCGCGGCCTATGATCAGTTCGGGCACGCGGCCTTCGAAGGCGGACGCGGCGGCACCGGCGGCCAGGGCGGGTTCGGACCGGACTTCGCCTCGTCGATGTCGGATATCTTTGACGATTTGTTCGGCGAGTTCATGGGCGGGAGGCGCGGCGGCCCGCAAGGCGGACGCGGCGGCACCGGGCGCGAGCGCGGCGCCGATCTGCGCTACAATCTCGAAATCAATTTAGCCGAAGCCTATGCCGGCAAGACCGCGCAAATCCGCGTTCCAGCCAGCGTTTCTTGTGAAACGTGCGCCGGATCGGGCGCCAAAGCCGGCACCAAACCGAAAACCTGCAGCACCTGCGGCGGCATGGGCAAAGTCCGCGCCAGCCAGGGCTTCTTCACGATTGAGCGCACCTGCCCCACATGCCAGGGCCGTGGCGACATGATCGATGAGCCGTGCGCAAATTGCTCGGGCGCGGGCCGCATCACCAAGGAGCGCACGCTGTCGGTCAACATTCCAGCCGGCGTCGAAGATGGCACGCGCATTCGGCTCGCCGGTGAAGGCGAAGCGGGCATGCGCGGCGGCCCGACCGGCGATCTCTACATTTTCCTCTCGATCAAGCCGCACGAGTTCTTCCAGCGCGACGGCTCGGATGTGTTTTGCAAGGTGCCGATCGCGATGACCACGGCAGCCCTCGGCGGCCAGATCGAAGTGCCAACGCTCGAAGGCACAAGCACCCGCGTCAAGGTGCCGGAAGGCAGCGAAAGCGGCACCCAGTTCCGTCTCAAGGGCAAAGGCATGCCGGTGCTGCGCTCCAAGGTCACCGGCGACATGTACATTCAGGTCGAGGTCGAAACGCCAAAAAACCTGACGCGGCGCCAGCGCGAGCTGCTCGAAGAATTCGAGAAATCGAGCCACAACGAAACCAGCCCTGAAAGCGCGGGCTTCTTTTCGCGCGTCAAAGACTTTTTCGATGGCAAGACCGGTTAGGACCAGCGCTTGCCGGCACCATAAGAGCCAATCCCGGCGCGCCCTCGTAGGGTGCTCTGAACGAATTCGCCATTCCGCCGCCCCTCAATTCCAGGATCACCCGCCCGCATGACATCCCCGCCGAAGTCTGAGCCGCGCCTGCTGTTCTTTGCCGGCAGTGCGCGCGAAAAATCCTGGAACAAGCGGCTGGCGCGGCTCGGCGCAACGATTGCCGATGCCAACGGCATCGCCTCGACCTTTGCCGACCTCGGCGACTATCCGATGCCGCTCTACTGCGGTGATATCGAAGCCAAGGACGGCCCGCCCGAAAACGCCCGTAAGCTCAAGGCGCTGATGAGCGTGCACACCGGTATTTTCATCGCCAGCCCGGAATACAACGCCTCGTTCTCAGCCCTGCTGAAAAACACCGTCGACTGGATCAGCCACATCCGCGACGAGGGCGAGCCGGCGATGCAGGTTTTCAAGACGCGGGTGTTTGCACTCGGCTCGGCATCGCCCGGCGGCATGGGCGGGCTGCGCGGACTGACGCAGCTGCGCATCGTGCTCGAAGTCGGCATTGGCGCCCTCGTGCTGCCTGACCAGTTCGCCGTGCCGCGCGCGGTCGATGCATTTGACGAACACAACCATTTAAAGAACAAGGATTCCCAGGAGCAGTTCAAACTGCTGATCCAAAAGCTAGCGCGGGCAGCCCACGTGTTGCATGGTTAGCGCCAACGGAGGGGCCACGATGCAGGCTGGTGACCGCGACAAGCTCATCGTTGCCCTCGACGTTCCGTCGTATGATGCCGCCCGCCAGCTCGTCGATGCTCTCGGCCATACCGTTAGCTTCTACAAAATCGGCCTGGAACTGCTGTTCACCGATGGTCTGGCACTCGCCTCTGAACTAAAAAACGAGGGCAAGCGCGTCTTCCTCGACATGAAGTTCCTCGACATCGGCAACACCGTTGAACGCGCGGTCGCCAACGTTGCTGGACTGGGCTTTGATTTTCTGACGATCCACGGTCACGACACCAAAACCATCAAGGCCGCGTTCAAAGGCCGGGGCGGCGCGCCGCTCAAGCTGCTCGGCGTGACCGTATTGACGAGCCTCGATCAGGCCGATCTGGCGGAGCAGGGCATCATTCTCACCCCGCACGAACTCGTTCTGAAGCGGGCAGCCCTGGCACGCGACGCCGGGCTCGATGGCGTCATCGCCTCGGGCCAGGAGGCCTCCAGCGTGCGCGCCGCCACCAGCCCGCAGTTCCTGATTGTCACACCCGGCATTCGCTTAGCCGGCGGCGACGGCGGCGATCAGAGCCGCATCACCACCCCCGGCGACGCGATCAGGGCCGGTGCCAACCACCTTGTTGTCGGCCGCCCGATCACAGCGGCAGCCGATCCGCGACGCGCAGCTGAAACCGTGCTTGAGCACATCGCCCGCGCGGCCAGCTAAGCGCGCCTGCCACACGATCGCCCAGCCATGGCCAAGCCCAGCGCAAATTTCCCCTTCACTGATCATTAACTCGACGCGGCGATAGCTTGAGGGTCGGCCGCAGGGGATGGGAGTTGCGGGGTTGCGCATGCGTTTGTTGATGGGCGCGGGCTTGAACGCCTTCGCTTTTGCTGTCGCTGTGACGTGCGCCTGGAGTGCCAGCAGTGCGGTCCGTGCCGACGAGACGGCGGCTGCAAAGCCGCTCCCGGCAGAGACCACATCCTTTCTCAAAAGCCGGTCTGTGGCGGACAGCGCGCCGCTGTACGTTCGCGTCTTCAAGCAAGAATCCGAGCTTGAAGTCTGGAAGGCGCGCCCCAACGGCCGCTACCTGCACATCAAGACATTCCCCATCTGTAATTGGTCGGGCGCGCTTGGGCCCAAGCAGAAACTCGGCGACCGCATGGCGCCCGAAGGCTTCTATGGCGTCGGCCGCGACAGCCTGAAGCCAGACAGCAAATATCATCTCGCGCTCAACATCGGCTATCCCAACGCGCTCGACCGCTCGCTCGGCCGCACCGGCGATTTCATCATGGTGCATGGCAAATGTGTCAGCGTCGGCTGTTTTGCGATGACCGACGAGCTTATCGAACAGGTCTACGCGTTCGTGCGCGAGGCGCTCGATGCCGGCCAGGAGCGTGTTCCTGTTCACGTCTTCCCGTTCCGCATGACGGCTGCAAACCTCAAGGCCCACGCCGGCGATGCCGCCAGCCCGACCTGGCAGCCGCTCAAGGAAGCCTATGACGATTTCGCCGTGACGCGCGAACCACCGCGGATTGCGCTCTGCGGCCAGCGCTACATCGTCAATCCACTGACGCCGGTCGGCATCAAGGCCGATGCGGCGTGCCCAGTGCAGATCGGCAAGTTGATGGCGCCGCTTTCACCCAAACAATCAAAGAAGCTGACGGCCGCCGGTGCAGCCGTGATCGAAGACGGCCCCAAAACGCGTGACCCCGAGAACATCGCCAGCTGGGATCCCTCGACCGCCGATGCCGCTCTGTCTGAGAGCACCGGGCGTGACGCAAACCGCCAAAAGCCACAGCAAAACGCCATCCAGTTCCCAGCCGAAATGGGCGGCATGACGCCGTTTCTGGCAAAGTAGCATCCAGGCGCGGCGTCGACCTTTAAGCCTGCAGGACGCCTGGCCGTTGCGAAACCG
>JANMOL010000165.1:0-5962 GCA_031369245.1 Hyphomicrobium sp.
GCGCATTTCGAGCGGTTGAGCAGCTCAATCGGCACTTTGGGTGGCAAAGTCATCCGCGTGCTCCGCAAATTGACCATGTCCGAAACAGGCACTTGGGAAACGCCGCATTAACGGATTAGCCTCGCTGCGAAGTGCGTGCGCCCCGGGGAGACAGGTATGCCACGGAGTTTGTGGTCCATTATCGCTGCATTTGTCCTGGCCATCGCCGCAGCGGGGCTGGTCGCGATCGCCTTTCGCCTGCCTTTTGCTGATCAGGGATTGGGCGAGTCGAACGCTTGGCACTACCTGCGAACGTTGCTGCCGATCGCCGCCTACGCTCTGCCGCCGGCGCTCGCCGCCATCGCGCTGTCCGAAGCACGGCGCGTGCGCGGGCTGATTTTCTGGCTGTTCGCTGGCGCGCTGATCGCGGTCCTGGGTTTCATCGCGCTGACCGGATGGCGATCGCCGTCACGGCTCGAATTCCAGACCATGCGGACGTTCTTCGGCATGGTCTGTATGGGTCTTGCCGCGGGATGGGTTTATTGGGCCAATGCCGGCCGCAGAGCCGGGGTTCTCGCCGCCGATTTACAACGCGCGAGCGATGGCAGTCTGGACGAAGCGGCAGGCCGCCGCCGTTGCCGCTGGTGCGCGGCGCTGGGACTGCTGCTTGGGCTGATCCCGCTGGCGCTGCTCAGTTGGGCCGTGATCCACAAACCCTTGCCGCAGCTGTCGGCCGCGCTGACGGCCAACGCCGAGGCCGACGCCAACGGTCTGCTGGCGAAGGCCGGCGTGCCATGGGCCAGCCTGCGGATTGAAAATCATATTGGACATGTGCAGGGCGAGGCGCCTGACAGCGCGACGCGTGTATCGGCCTTTGCAACAGCTCAGACCGTACTGAAGCCGTTGGTCGGACTTCCCGGCGTTGTGGCTTATTTGCAAAATGATTTGACTGGCCCGCAGGCGCCTGCAGCGCAGGTGCAAGTGCAGGCGCCGTCGGCGCAGGTGCCATCGCCCGCGGCGAAGGCTGGCGCAGACGCAACCGCCGCTGCCCTTGCAGCCAATAAAGCGGCCGGTGAGGCAGCACGGCGTTTGGCTGAAGACAATGCGGCGCGCAAAAAGGCTGACGACGCGGGGCGGATCGCTGCAGCAGAAGAGGCAGCAAGTGCCAAAGCCGCCGAAGTGGCGGCAAGTATCAAAGCCGCTGAGGAGGCGGCAAGTATCAAAGCCGCTGATGACACGCGCCGGGCAGCAGAGGCTGAAGCCGCAGCCGCAGCGACCGCCAAGCGCATAGCGGACGATCAAAAGCGGCTGGCTGATGAGTTGGCCATTGCGCAAAAGGCCGACGAGGAGGCACGCATCGCGGATGAGCGCGATGCCGAACGCGCGGCGGTGGCAGCAGCCCACAAGGCCGAAGCCGATGCGAAAGCGAAAGCAGCCGCCGTGCCTGAGGCCGCGCCAGCCGCTGCCGCGCCAGCCGTAACCACGCAATGTGCGTCGTCGTTCAGTGATATGTTTCGCTCGCAGACGATCCGGTTTGCGATCCGGTCGGCTAAGATCGACGAACGCTATGCGGACTATCTTGATCAATTGGCCGAGCTCGCAAAAACTTGCGACCGATACGCCCTGACCATCAATGGTCACTCCGATCGCAACGGCGATGACGGCTACAATCAGGCCTTGTCGGACGAGCGCGCGGCTGTCGTTAAAAGAGCGCTAGTGGCGCGCGGTGTCGCTGCAGACCGCCTGGCGGCAAGCGGCTTTGGTGCCGCACGGCCGTTTGACCCCAGCAATAATCGCGCGGCCTATGCTCTCAACCGGCGTATTGATTTCGCTGCCGCCGAAAGCCCAGTTCCTGCCGCCGCGGCCGGCGTCGGCGCGCCAACAAGCCTGCGCACTGATCCGTTGCCGCCTGAGCAATGCGCGCCAGAATTTAGCCGGCTGTTCCTCAGCGATGCCATCCGCTTTGCGGGAAACGCAGATGCCGTGACCGATGAGCACGCCGATTTCATCGGGCAGATTGCGTCGCTGCTGCAACGCTGCGAGCGGATGACACTGATGATTGATGGCCATACCGATCGCAAAGGCAGCTTGGCGTTGAATCAGGCGCTGTCGGAGGCCCGCGCAAACGCCGTGCGCGACGCCTTGCTCGATCGCGACATCCCCGCACAGCGCCTGCGCGCCCGCGGCTTTGCGGGCCAGCGCCCGTTCGATCCCGGCAGCTCGCCCGAGGCATTGGCTCTCAACCGGCGCGTCGAGTTTGGCATCGCTGCGCGCACTCAAACGCAACCATAAGATGAGCCCAGTCATCGCTCTTCGCCAGCCACCTGACTTCGAAAGGCCCGGCCATGTACCTCATCTCACAACTCTGGTGGTATCTGTTGCTGGCATTCCTGCTGGGCGCGCTGATCGGTTATCTGCTGTGGCGCGCCTGCAACCGGCCCTTGATCGAATCGCGCTTAGAGCGTTCGCGCAACGAATTACTGTCGCGCGTGGCGCTGCTCGAAGAAGAGCGTTCGCGATTCACCACGATCAGCGTTGACGGCGACGGTGATGGTGCGCGCTTGAAAAAGCGGATCGCTGACCCGGAAGCAGATAAGGACGCGGCGACTTGAATGTGATCTGGGGCATCGGCCCAAAGCTCGAGCAAAGAGTCAATGGCGCTGGATTTTTTTCATTTTGACCAGATCGCGCAATGAACTGACGATGAAATCGACTGGGTCGAACCCAGCTCGGCGATTGCGCCGGACGCGCGGTGCGCGACAAATGGCTCGGCCAGTGCGGTAAACTCGCAGCCGGATGGCGTCCCAACAGCGATATTGGCAGACGTCCCTGGTGCCACCGTCGTCTCGTTTCGTCTCGTCTCGCTTGGAGACTGGCCTGGAGTGTGGCCTGGAGTGTGGCCGGGTGTGTAGCGCACGCCCCGCGCCGTATTGCACTCTGGCAGGCGCCTCGGTATCACTGCGGCTCTGACCTGCTGCCGATCGGCGTGTCAGGCTCCCGGAGAAGTCACGCCCGATGTCCGACCTGAAACTCATTGCGCTCGACACGGAAGACCTGAGCGTGATCTCGGCGCATCTTCAGGACGCGGTCGTGCGTGTTGCAGACATGACCTATCTGCCGAAGGAACAGCGCTTTGCGTTGGTCGCCAATCGCTTCAACTGGGCCAAGGCGCTGGACCATTCGGCCGGCAAAAAGTCGGTCGCACAGATAGAGCGCCGCCGCGCAGGCCTGCGCTTCGAGCGCGTGCTGGCTGCCAAAGTTCATGGGCTCGATCTCAAGGACAAGAGATCATCGCTGGCACTGCTGGCGATCACGTTTGAAGCGTCCGCGGGCCCTGCCGCAGCAGACGGCCCAGACGGGCGAGACGAGCGAGACGGCCCAGACGGGCGGGAAGGTCCAGACGGCCATGTCACGTTGACATTTTCAGGCGGTGCGGCCATCCGGCTCAGCGTCGAATGCGTTGAAGCGGAATTGAAAGATCTGGGCGCGGCGTGGTCGGCGGCGCGTTCGCCAGTTCATCCAGAAGACGAGAAGTTATAACGAGCGGCCGCCTTCGCTGAGGCCTTGGCCAGGGTCAGGAACGTCACACCATGCCGATGCGGCTCGACAGCCGGAACAAAGATTTCGAAACCGATTTCGCGCAGCTCCTCGGGCAGAAGCGCGAGGTTTCGGCCGACGTAGATGCAGCCGTCAGCAGCATCCTCGCCAGCGTGCGCGCAGGCGGCGATCAAGCACTCATCGAGCTCTCGAAAAAATTCGATGCCGTGGATCTCGGTAACCTCGGGCTGCGCGTGACCAAAGCTGAGGTCGATGCCGCGGTCGCCAGCTGCGATCCGGCCACGCGCACCGCGCTCGAATTTGCCCGTGAGCGGATCGCCGATCACCATCAGCGTCAATTGCCAGCAGGCGATCGCTACACGGATGCCGCAGGCGTTGAACTCGGGCACCGCTGGACGGCGGTGGAATCCGCCGGGCTCTACGTGCCGGGAGGTTTGGCTTCATATCCAAGCTCGGTTTTGATGAACGCGCTCCCTGCCAAGGTGGCCGGCGTGCCGCGCATCGTGATGGTGGTGCCGTCGCCGCGCGGCGAACTCAATCCGCTCGTGCTCGTTGCAGCTCGGCTGGCCGGTGTCGAAGAGATCTACCGCGTCGGCGGCGCGCAGGCGATTGCCGCACTCGCCTATGGCACGGAAACGATCCGTCCGGTCGTCAAGATCGTTGGGCCCGGCAACGCCTACGTCGCGGCGGCCAAACGGCAAGTGTTTGGCACCGTCGGCATCGATTCCATCGCTGGCCCGTCGGAAGTGCTGGTGATTGCCGATAAGCGCAACAATCCCGAATGGATCGCAGCCGACCTGCTGGCCCAAGCCGAGCATGACCCAGCCGCGCAATCGATCCTGATGACCGACGACGAAGAGTTCGCAAATGCCGTCGCAGCAGCGGTCAGCCGCCAGCTCGCGACGCTGCCGCGCGGCAACATCGCGGGCGAAAGCTGGAGCGTCTTCGGCGCGATCATCGTTTTGTCGTCGCTCAAGGAGGCGCCGCGGCTGGCCGACCGCATTGCCGCCGAGCATCTCGAAATCGCCACCGACGACCCGGAAGCGCTTTCAAACGAAATCCGCAATGCCGGCGCGATTTTCCTCGGTCGCGCAACGCCGGAAGCCATCGGCGACTACGTCGCCGGATCCAATCACGTTTTGCCGACCGCCCGCAGCGCGCGCTTTTCGTCAGGCCTGGGCGTGCTCGACTTTATGAAGCGGACTTCACTTCTCAAACTCGATGGCGCGTCGCTGGCCGCACTGGCACCTGCTGCCATGGCATTGGCGCGTGCCGAGGGCCTTGAAGCCCATCGCCGGTCGGTCGAAATCAGGTTGGAAACAGCGGGCTGATCGGGCGCATGGACGACATCGCTCCACAAACGGAAAAAAGCCGCGACCGCCTCGCGGCTATTACGCTGGATCCAAAATCCTTAGGACCGGCGAATGCCAACATCGAGCACGAGCGCGAAGTCGCGATCTTCGATATTCTGGACGGCAATGTTTTCACGCTGGATGGCATCGATCGCGGCCCCTATCAGCTCTTTTTGTCAGTCGCCGAAGATCGCCTGCTGATGACGATCAGTGATAGCGCTGACCAGGCCGTCGCTCAGCATCAGGTGCCGCTGACGCCGTTGAAGCGCATCATCAAGGACTACTTCATGGTCTGCGAGTCCTACTACGAAGCCGTGCGTACCGCGCCGCCGGCCCGCATCCAGGCCATTGATGTCAACCGCCGCGGTTTGCACGACGAGGGCAGCCAGGTGCTGCGCGAAAAGCTGCTGACCAAAATTGCCGTCGACAATGACACCGCACGGCGGCTGTTCACGCTCGTCAGCGCCTTGCATTGGAAGGGCTGAAGCCGCCGCCTGCGGGTGACACGCGGCCGGTTCTTACAAGCGGCCCGTCAGGTACCACGTCTCCTGCAGCCCGACGCCCTTGATCTCAATCGCGCCGCGCGGCTCCAGCGTGAAGTATCCGGTCAGCGCATCATGGCACTGCGGGCAGACCAGAATGCGGCCCGGCGTGCTGGCGCTTTCAAGCCGGCTGGCAAGATTGACCGGATCGCCCCAAACGTCGTAGCTGAATTTTTTCTTGCCGATGATGCCAGCCATCATCGGGCCGGTTGCCATGCCGATCCGGACGTTGAGCGGGATGCCGGTTTCGCGGCTGACGTCGTTGGCGGCCGTGATCATATCGAGCGCCATCTCAGCCAGCGCCTTCGTACAATCGGCGCGCGGCACCGGCACGCCGGCGGCCACCATATAAGCGTCGCCAATCGTTTTGATCTTTTCGACGCCGTGCTGCTGCGCCAAGTCATCGAAGCTGCTGACCAAGCGATTGAGCAGCGCGACAGTTTTTTCAGGTCCAAGCCGCCGGGCCAGTTCAACGAACCCTGCGATGTCGGCAAACAGAATAGAGGCCTGGGCAAAGCCGTCGGCGATGAT
>JANMOL010000167.1:0-4289 GCA_031369245.1 Hyphomicrobium sp.
ACTTCATCTCCCCGACATCAACCTCAATGCCCGATAGGTGCGAGCGGATCCTTTTCAAGTGCTCGAGCACCAGATTTTCGGTCTCTTCTGTCATGGCAGCAACCTCCGTTACTGAGAACAGTCTAACCTACAGCGCCTCGGCGCCCGAAATGATTTCGATAAGTTCTCTGGTGATGTTCGCTTGCCGCTGGCGATTGTACTTAATCGTCAGCTTGTTGATCATGTCGCCAGCGTTGCGGGTGGCATTGTCCATCGCCGACATGCGCGCGCCTTGTTCAGACGCCGAGTTTTCAAGCAAGCCACGAAACACCTGCGTCGAGATGTTGCGCTTCAGCAGATAGCCGAGCACTTCCTCTTCGCCCGGCTCGTATTCGTGAATGGCGCTCGCGCCCTTGGCGGCATCGGCCGAGACGTCCGGGATCTTCGCTGGGATGAGCTGCAGCGCCGTCGGCTTTTGCGCGATGACCGACTTGAATTCCGAGAAGTACAGCGTTGCGACGTCAAAATCTCCAGCTTCAAACATCGCCAGAACTTTGTTGGCAACGCCGTCTGCGTGGCCGAAATTCAGCTGTTTGATGCCCTGGAAATCGACGCGATCAACGATATTTTTGTTGAGATCGCGGCGCAGGTTATCGGCACCCTTGCGGCCAACCGTCATGATCTTGACGGTCTTGCCCGAGCCGATCAGCCGCAGAGCATCCTGACGCGCCAGCTTGGCGATGTTTGAATTGAACCCGCCGCACAACCCGCGTTCCGCCGTCATGACAATCAGCAGGTGGACCTGATCGCGGCCGGTGCCAACGAGCAGCGGCGACGCGCCGGTCTTGTCGGCAACCTTTGAGGCAAGGTTCGCCAGCACGCCATCCATGCGTTCAGCATAGGGACGCGCCGCCTGAGCTGCCTCCTGAGCGCGGCGCAGCTTGGCTGCCGCCACCATCTGCATCGCCTTGGTGATTTTCCGCGTCGCCTTTACGGAGGCGATGCGGCTGCGCATGTCTTTTAAGCTCGCCATCGAGCGCTCTCCTCAAAGGGTCCGGGTTAAGCCGTGAAACCCTTGGCGAACTTGTCGAGAAACTCGACGAGCTTCTTTTCCATGTCGCCCGAAATTGCTTTTTCCTTAGCGACGGTCTCGAGGAAGGTCTTTTCAGCGCGCAAAGCCGTCAAAATGCCCTGCTCGAACTTGCCGACCGCAGACACCGGGATAGCGTCGAGATAACCGCGCGTGCCAGCGAAGATCACCGCAACCTGTTCTTCCATCTTGAGCGGCGCGAACTGCGGCTGCTTCAAGAGTTCCGTCAGGCGCGCGCCACGCGCCAGCAGCTTCTGCGTAGCCGCATCAAGATCCGAGCCGAACTGCGCGAACGCCGCCATTTCGCGGTACTGCGCCAGCTCACCTTTGATCTTACCGGCAACTTGCTTCATCGCCTTGGTTTGGGCCGACGAGCCAACGCGCGAGACCGACAGGCCGACGTTCACCGCCGGGCGGATACCCTGATAGAACAAATCGCTTTCAAGAAAGATTTGGCCGTCGGTGATCGAAATCACGTTGGTCGGAATGAACGCCGACACGTCGTTGCCCTGCGTTTCAATGACCGGGAGAGCGGTCAGCGAACCCTTGCCAGCAGCATCGCCGAGCTTGGCGGCGCGCTCAAGCAGACGCGAGTGGAGATAGAACACGTCGCCTGGATAGGCTTCGCGGCCCGGCGGGCGGCGCAACAGCAGCGACATCTGGCGGTAGGCGACGGCCTGCTTGGACAAGTCGTCATAGGCGATCACGGCGTGCATGCCGTTATCGCGGAAGTATTCGCCCATCGTGCAGCCGGTGAACGGAGCCAAGTACTGCATCGGCGCCGGATCGGAGGCGGTGGCGGCCACGATGATCGAATATTCCAGCGCGCCGCGCTCTTCGAGAACCTTGACGAACTGAGCAACCGTCGAACGCTTCTGACCGATGGCGACATAGACGCAATAGAGCTTTTGGCCCTCGTCCGTCCCTGAGTTCAACGATTTCTGATTGAGGATG
Organism: Hyphomicrobium sp.; assembly: GCA_031369245.1. Lineage (GTDB taxonomy): Bacteria > Pseudomonadota > Alphaproteobacteria > Rhizobiales > Hyphomicrobiaceae > Hyphomicrobium_B. The sequence continues at coordinate 2,024 of JANMOL010000167.1, forward strand.
GTATCGAGAATGACGGCGGTCTTGCCGGTCTGACGGTCACCAATGACGAGCTCGCGCTGGCCGCGGCCAATCGGGATCAACGAGTCGATGGCTTTCAGCCCCGTTGCCATCGGCTCATGCACCGACTTACGCGGCAGAATGCCGGGCGCCTTGACGTCGACGCGCATCTTCTTGTCCGACTTGATCGGACCCTTGCCATCGATCGGGTTGCCAAGGCCATCAACCACGCGGCCGAGCAGACCCTTGCCGACCGGCACTTCGACGATTGCGCCGGTGCGCTTGACCGTGTCGCCTTCCTTGATCGAGCGATCGTCGCCGAAAATAACGACGCCGACGTTGTCGCTCTCGAGGTTGAGCGCCATGCCGCGAATGCCGCCTGGGAATTCGACCATCTCACCGGCTTGCACGTTGTCGAGGCCGTAAACGCGCGCGATGCCGTCACCGACCGACAAAACCTGGCCGATCTCGGAGACCTGCGCTTCTTTGCCGAAATTCTTGATCTGATCCTTGAGGATCGATGAAATCTCTGCGGCTCGGATATCCATGTGAATTTTGACCTCTTCCCTTGGTCGTTTCAACCCGCAGGCCCGCGAAGGGCCCATATGCGTCTGTGTTCGTCACTGTTCGGCGATATCGCGAAAATGCCGCCCGGAGTGACCCATGGCGGCACTGAAATCTGTGTTTAGGTGCCAGCCCCGCTGAGCGTAACTTTGAGGCTCTGCAGCTTGGTCTTGAGCGACGAATCGATCATCCGGCTGCCAATCTTGACGACCAATCCGCCGAGCAGGCTTGGATCGACGCGCGCGTTCAACGTCACGTCCTTACCAACCGCGGCCTTGAGTGTGTCTTTAAGCTGGGCCGTCTGCGCGCCATTGAGGGCAACCGCACTCGTCACCTCGGCCGAGACTTCCCCGCGGCCCTTGGCGGCCAGCCGCCGATAGGCCTTCATCATGTCGCTGACCGCGAACAGCCGGCGATTTTCAGCAATCAGCTTGAGAAAATTGGCGGCCAGACCGCCGATGCCGGTTTTTTCGAGAATAGCCTGCAAGGCGCGGCTCTGGTCGTCGGCTGCGATGACCGGGCTGCGAACCAGCCGCTTCAGGTCGTCGCTCATATCCATGAGGCCCTGAAACGTGACAAGATTGCCCTCAACTTCGGCAACCTGTGAACTTTCCTTGGCCAGCTCAAACAGGGCGGTCGCATATCGACCAGCCACACCTTCAACGATTGTGTCGTCCGTTGCCACGTCGCGTGCTCACGATCGCCCATGAGGGCATGTATGGGGCTGGGCCGAAAAAGCCCACAAATTCGCCCGCTTGAAGGGAAGGTCAGCGCTGGCAAAAGGGGAGGACGCGGACTTTTCGTCCAGCCAGCACCCCTCAGAAGCCGCGTGGTCCTTAACACGCGTGCCCCCCGCCTTCAACGGGCGGCAAAGGGGCGCGATGACGCATTCAAGCCAGCGGCCAAGCCATCGGCTTGAGGCCCGCGCGCCTCGTTGCTCTCTCGCTGGTCACTCCATGGTCTTTGGCGACCGACGAACATGAACAAATGTTGCACCGGCCATTCAAACGCTGTTCAGCGCCAGCCGTCTAGACCCGGCCTCAACGTCGCCGGGATTGTCTCGGAACGGCTGCCAAAATCCGTCTGGATCGGCGGCACGGCGGGCAGGGAGCCTCATGGCTATGTCACTGAACACGATCATCACATCGACCGTGCTTGCAGCCAGCCTCGCAGCTGGCAGTCTCGTGCCGCTCTCGACCGCCGCACAGGCTGGCGAACGGCACCACTATGGCAGCGGCTATGGCCCGCGCGTCGAACACTATAAACCGCGCGGCTTCGAGCATCACCGCGAGAATCGTTATGATGAGGCACGCGGCTACGGCCGTGATCGTCGCTGGGATCGCCCGCGCCACGACGATCGGGCCGCGTACAGGCCAGCCCAGCGGGCCTGGCACGATGATGATGATGATCGCCCGCGCAAGCGCGACCATACCGGCCGCAATATCGCAATTGGCGCGTTTGCCGCGATCCTCGGCCTGGCGATTATTTCAGAAGCCAACCGCAGCCACCACGACCGTTATCGCGACTAAGCGCGCCTAAGCTTGCGTTTGCAGACTGTACAGCGAAAGAAACCGGAGCCGTTCCAGCGGGGCAGCTCCGGGATTTTTTCGTCAAAGCCCGTCACGCAGATACACCGGCCAGCGCCAAGGCACGACGAACACGACGTCAAATCCTACATCGTGGCTTTGAAAGCGCGCATGGTTCG
>JANMOL010000286.1:0-5638 GCA_031369245.1 Hyphomicrobium sp.
CGACACGCCCTTGATGCTTTTTGCCAGGCCCGCGAACCAGCCCTTGGGCTTGTCTTTGAGGGTCTTTTTGAGGAGGGCGAAGAACACCTCTTCTTCTTCAGAGCCCGGCTTGTCGAGGAAGGCGGTGTCGCCATTCTCAGCGCGCAAGCCGAGATGCACGAACATGGTCGCATCGCCGCCGTCGTCGAGGATCATGTTGGGCATGCCGCCATCGTGCCACTCGAACAACTTGCGGGTGTAGTCCCAGTAGTCGACCAGGCTTTCGCCTTTCCAGGCAAACACCGGCACGCCGCGGGCTGCGACTGCGGCGGCGGCGTGGTCCTGGGTCGAATAGATGTTGCACGAGACCCAGCGGATGTCGGCGCCCAGGGCGGTGAGTGTCTCGATCAGGACCGCTGTCTGGATGGTCATATGCAACGATCCGGCAATGCGCGCGCCCTTGAGGGGCTGCTTGGTGCCGTATTCGGCCCGCGTCGCCATCAAACCGGGCATCTCGGTTTCGGCGATGGCGATCTCTTTGCGGCCCCATTCGGCGAGGCTCAGATCCTTGACGACGTAGTCGTTCGACGCGGCCATGTGTGCTCCTTCGCAGGTCTCAATTGCCTGACCGGCGCGACCATCCGAGCGGCTCTTGAGCGCTGGGTCGGGCGATGCAGCCGGTATGTCGCAGCTTGAAAAAAACTGCGATCGTGATGGCGGCATAACCGAAGCACCGGGCCGGCGCAACAACATATAAGCAAGTCTTTATGTCTCACGCGGCGTGAGACGGCGCGGGCGGTTGCACCACCAAGTCTTGATTTCTCTCGATAATACTGGATCATAGCGTGTCAAAAGTAAGTAAAAATGGTCAATTTCAAGTTAAACGCAAGCAAAAAATTTGCATAAAATTTGTATAAAACGCAATCTATATTTATTCAAGCGGATCAAATGCTCCAGCTCATCTTAAACTGTCTTAAAGAGAAGCGCGTCTACTGTGATATTGCCAATAAAAGTGCAGGAGGCGTACTATGTCTATCAATCTGTCGAAGCGGACAACTTCCGCTTCTGCTCCACGGCGGGAGGGCCCCAGTGGCCTGAGTGCCGTCCGGACATGCCTAAACAGGCTGTCCAATTTTGCTGAGGACACGGCTGGCGACGTCGCCATGCTGTTCGGTCTGATGGCGATGGTCATGTTCATGTTCATCGGCGCTGCCGTTGACATGGGCCGCTGGCTCAATGCCCGCGATCAGACGATGAACGCGATCGACTCAGCGGTTCTGGCAGCAGGACGCGCATTGCAGACCAACGGCGGCAACGAAACCGCAGCGCTGGCCGTTGCGCAAAAATACTATGACGAAGCCATCAAGAACCGTCTGAAGGTTGCGTCGGACAGCATCCGTTTCGAAATTGCTGACAGCGGCACCTCGATCAAGTCCAAGGGCAATGCCTACATCAAGACCCCGTTCTTGGGTGTTTGCTGTGGTCCGTCTGCGGTCAAGTCGTTGCCGATCCTGAAAGAGTCGGGCGTCGAGTTCGGCAAGGCGACGCTGGCTGTTGGCGGTAACGCTGAGCAGAACATCGAGATCTCGATGATGCTCGACGTTTCAGGCTCGATGGGCGAAGGCTCGAAGCTTGCCGACATGAAAGACGCGGCGACCGATCTCGTCGACATCGTCGTCTGGCAGGATCAAGGCACGTACACGTCGAAGGTTGCAGTCGTGCCGTTCTCGGGCGACGTGCGTCCGCCTGAGGCGTGGATCACGGCTGTGACGGGCACGCTTCTGACGCCGCCGCCGGCCAACATCGTCAAGTACAAGTTCGGCAACACCTATACCTACAAGCCGACCAAGTGCGTTGCCGAGCGGACCGGATCGAACAAGCACACCGACGTGTTCACCCTCGCTGGCAACTTTGTCATGCGTGCCTTCACGTCCAATGGCAACTGTTCGACGCCGGCGAGCGCAGAAGTCATGCCGCTGACCAACAACAAGGCCAACCTGATCTCCAAGATCAATGGTTTGACCCTTGGTGGCGGCACGGCGGGCCACATCGGCACGGCGTGGGCCTACTACATGATCTCGCCGAAGTGGTCATCGCTTCTGACAGGTCTCAGCTTGCCCGTTGCCTACAACACGCCGAAAACACAGAAGATCGCGATCCTCATGACCGATGGCGAGTACAACTACACGTACGACAACTCGGGTGTTCCGACGACCGCGAACGGCGCCAACGGCTCGGCCAATGGCAACAGCTCGGCGGCTCAGGCGCTGGCGACCTGCAACCAGATGAAGCAGGACGGTATTGACGTCTATACCGTTGGCTTTGATCTGGGCGGCAACCAGACGGCTGAAAACACTTTGAAGAACTGTGCGTCCGACAACTCGAAGTACTACAATGCTGAAGATGCTGAAGCGCTCAAGCGGTCATTCCGCGACATCGCGCTGAAGATTTCTCAGCTCTACTTGTCGAAGTAGTCGTCGCACGATTGGCCACCTGCACAGGTTTAGGGGTGCCCCTCACAGGGCACCCTTAAGCCGTTTGTATGAGGCGATCGCTTCGGCGCGGGCGCGATCGTTTCGGCGAGGGACGCGATCCCTTTGGCGCGGGGCGCCATGGCGTCTGCTCAATCGTCGCCGACGCATTCTTCATCGAAGCCGGCTTCGACCAGGGCGACGAGCGCTTGCAGCGCGTCGGGTCCTTGCGGGCCCTCAGCCGTGATGTGCAGTTCCGAGCCTGGGCCTGCTGCCAGCATCATCAAGCCCATGATCGACGTACCGCCAACCGACTGGCCATCGCGCGTGACCGTGATGTTCGCGTTGTAACGCTCGGCGCATTTGACGAACTTGGCCGAGGCGCGGGCGTGAAGCCCTTTGATGTTGCGGATAATGACAACGGCTTCGGGCCGGGCGCTGTTCGTCAATTCAGGCATTGCGCGTTCCCTGCCTGTTACTCGCCCGAAAGCTCTTGGCTTGCGACCTTGATGTACTTGCGGCCGGCATCGCGGGCCAGGGCCACTGCTTGGGCCAGCGGCATCTCCGAGCGGATGCTCGCGAGCTTGACCAAAATCGGCAGATTGATGCCGGCGATCACCTCGGCTTTGGCTTCATCCATCACCGAAATGGCGAGGTTCGAGGGCGTGCCGCCAAACATGTCCGTCAGGATGATGACGCCCTTGCCGCGGTCGACGCGCTGCACGGCGGTTACGATGTCCTGGCGGCGGGCCACCATGTCATCGTCAGGCCCGATCGCGACCGTTTCGAGATGCTGTTGCTGGCCGACGACGTGTTCAAGCGCGCTACGGAATTCCGCGGCGAGCCCGCCATGCGTGACAATCACAAGTCCGATCATGAAAGACGGGCCATTCCTTAGCCGAGGCGAGGCACTAGAGCGTTGTGAGGCGGCCGCGGTCCGGTTCGCTAATTCATACGCTCGAGGCCGATTGCGCGTGCGGTTTTGCTCTCACCCGTACCGGCCGGAAAGTGGCAAGGGTTCGGTTGAAGCGCAAGTGGTTTTTGGCAACGCCTAGCCGCAATCGCGGACCGCTGGCCGGTCTGGATGGGCCAATGCGAGCAGGATCTTGAGCGGGGCCGAGGGCTCAAAGGCCGCAATCTGGATGACTGGCAGGCTGAGGCCCGCAATCACGGTTAACGGCCAAGGGTCGGGATACCGCTCGATGCTGGATGTCTCGCTGGGGCCCGGGGGCACGATGTCGGCGACCAGGACGACGGCTGCCATCGGGAGCGCTGTGATGTGCACAATGCCGAGCCCGCGGACTTCCAGCTTGCCCGCCAGGGCATTCGGCGCGCGGGCCTCCAGCGTGTCTCCGTGGCGGGTCAATTGCACCTGATCGTCGGCGATCAGACGCACTGGCAGAAAGTCTGCGGGGAACGGTCCCGCCGCTATGGCAAGACAGCGCAGCGCCAAATCGGATTTGCCCGAGCCTGACGGCCCGCGGATCAGCACGGCGCGATTGCCGACCCCAATGGCCGTTGCGTGCACGCATGTTACGGTGCTGATGGCGCCGGGCTGTTGGCTCGACGGGTCCGCCGTTACCGGCATGGCAAGCGGACGACAAAGCGCGCGCCCGACGGCTGAGGTTCGGTGGCGGTTTCGGCGGCCTGCGGCGGGTAAACGTTTTCAGCGAATATCTCGCCGCTGTGGCTGGCGATAATCTCGCGCGAAATCGACAGCCCGAGGCCCGAATTCTTGCCGCGCTTGCTATCGGTCGCCGGGCGGTCGGAATAAAATCGCTCGAAGATGGCGGCCAGCCGGTCGGGCGGGATGCCCGGTCCCTCATCCTCAACCGCGACTTCGACATAGCGGCCGTTGGCTGAGTTCGCGGGTTTGGCGCGCAGTGTCACCATCGTGTCTTCCGGCGAGAACGACAGCGCGTTATCGACCAAGTTGGTGAACACCTGGGCTAAGCGCCCATCGTTGCCGCGCACGGTATAGCTGCCGTCCGATGTCATCGGCTCCATGATCAGCCGAATGCCGCGGCTGTCATCGGCCAGCATGTCGCGGAAGATGCCGCTGACGGAATCGAGCACGGCGCGGATGTTGACCGGCTGCATTTCCTGGCGCGCCAGTTCGGCATCGAGCCGTGAGGCGTTCGAGACGTCGTTGATCAGCCGGTTGAGACGTTTGAGTTCGCCCTGGATCTGCTCGACGAGCTCATCGCGATCGTCCGCCGTCTTGGCATAGGCCAATGCTTCGGCCGTCGAGCGGGCGGCGGCCAGCGGGTTCTTCAATTCGTGGGCCACGTCGGCTGCGAATTTTTCACTGGCCTCGATGCGCTTGAACAGTGCGCTGGTCATCGCCGTAAACGCCCGCCCCATTTGCCCGACTTCATCGCGGCGTTCGGCAAAATCCGGCAGCTGCTGGCGGGCTGCAATGTTTTGGCTGACGTGATTGGCGGCTTCCGACAGCCGCCTCATCGGGCCTGCAACAAAGCGCGCCAGCAGCAGCGAGCTGCCGATCGAAAACAGCAGCGCGATGCCGGCGATCTGCAGGATCAACCAGCGCTCGTCCCACAGCACATCGTCGATGTCGCCCGGCAAAGTCGAGAGCACCAGCACGCCGAGCACCTTGCTGCCGCGCTTAATCGGCTCGGCCATCGAGACGATCTGACGGCCTTTGCGGTCGAGCAGCAGGATCGGCGTTTCAACACCGTCTTGGGCGGCTTGTTTGACTTCGGGATAGAGAAAACCGTTGGCCGTTCCGAGTTCGCGGTAGACCTTCAGTTCCTTGTTGATCAGCCAGTAGTGAAAACGGGTCCAGAAGTTCTTGAGCCGCGGCGCGTCTTCGTTGGCGGCGGCCGGTTTGCTGACTTCGCTCGGGGCGCGCGAAAACAGCGTTTCGCCGTCCAGGATCAGTGTGCCCTTGGCCGAGTAGATGCGGGCATTGAGGTTTGCGGGCCCGACCAGCTTTTTGAGCACCGAAGCGGCTTGCTGCGGATCGATTGGCAGTTCGAGAGCCGCAAACGCGTCGTCGCGCTGGGCCTTGGGTGCCGTTTTCTCGGGCAGCCGGTTGGCGTCGAACACGGCCCGGTCGTTGATCGCGCGATAGGCGATGGCTTCTGAGGTGATGCGCGAGACGGTCTTGACGACGTCGACCTTGGCATCGAGCAGCCAGCCGTGGTGCAGGCTCAAATAGAGCATCG
>JANMOL010000429.1:0-3521 GCA_031369245.1 Hyphomicrobium sp.
CGAGATCGAGGCCAAGACCACGATCGATGAAGCGGCCGTCATCGCCGTCATGACCAAGATGGTCAAGCAGCGGCGCGATTCGATCCAGCAGTATACGAGCGGCAACCGGCTCGACCTTGCCGCCGTCGAGCAGGCTGAAATCGCGATCATCGAAGCCTATCTGCCAAGCCAGATGGATGACGCGGCGGTGTCCGCTGCCATCACCGCGGCCATTGCTGAAACCGGCGCGGCATCACCCAAAGACATGGGCAAGGTCATGGGGGTGTTGAAAGCCAAATACGCCGGGCAGATGGATTTCCAGAAAGCCAGCGCGGCGGTGAAGGCCAAACTCGGCTGAGCCGCACCTGCCAGCCGCTCGACGAGCGGATTTGGCCGCCGCTGAACCGCTCAGAACCGCCCGCTCTGGGCCGATCTTTGGGCCGATCTTTGGCCCGATCTTTGGTCCGGGCTGTGGATAGCGGGCACGGCGTGCGGCCTCAGCCCCGGCAGAACCAGCCAAACGCGCGAATCACCCTATGGATGGGACTTCGATTCGCCCTGTTTGACGCGAGGACATGAGAAGCGCATGCGCTTCAGCCCGGCCCTGCTCGATGAGATCCGTGCGCGATTGCCTGTCAGCCAGGTCGTCGGCCGCAAGGTCGCGCTCAAAAAGAAGGGCCGCGAGTACGCCGGCCTGTCGCCCTTCAAAATGGAAAAAACGCCGTCGTTCTTCGTCAACGACCAGAAAGGTTTCTACCACTGCTTTGCGTCGGGCGAGCATGGCGACATCTTTGCGTTCGTGATGAAGACCGAAGGCCTCGAGTTTCCCGAAGCCGTTGAGCAATTGGCGGCCGAAGCCGGCGTCACCCTGCCCAAGCCAACCGAGCGTTCAGCCGAGCAGGATGACCAGCGCGAGCGGCTGTACAAATTGCTCGACGCCGCGGCGCGATTTTTTGAAGACAGTTTCAAGTCCGGCGTTGGATCGGACGCCCGGCGTTATCTGGAAAAACGCGGGCTGGCATCTGGAACGATCAAAGCCTTCCGGCTCGGCTTTGCACCCGGCTCGCGCACAGCCTTGCGCGATCATCTGCGGGCGCAAGGATTTGCCGTTCCCGACATGATCGCTTCGGGCATGCTGATCGCGGGCGACGACATCCCCGAGCCCTACGACCGGTTCCGCAATCGCGTGATGTTTCCTATCCTCGATTTGAAAAGCCGGGTGATCGCGTTTGGCGGCCGCGCGCTCGATAAAGACGCCCCGGCGAAATATCTGAACTCACCCGAGACGCCGCTGTTTCACAAAGGCCACGTGCTGTTCAACGCCGCCCGCGCGCGGCCCGTCGCGCACGACAAGTGTCGCCTGATCGCGGTCGAAGGCTATATGGACGTCGTGGCGCTGGCGGAAGGCGGCTTTGCCGAAGCCGTCGCCCCGCTTGGCACCGCGCTGACCGAAGACCAGATCAAACTGATGTGGCGGATCGTGCCCGAGCCGATCCTTTGCTTTGACGGCGATAGCGCGGGCCGCAAGGCGGCGTTCCGTGCCGTCGATACCGCGCTGCCGCATTTGAAGCCCGGCTTCAGCGTCGACTTCGCGTTCCTGCCTGACGGCCTTGATCCCGATGATCTGATCCGCCAGGAGGGCAGCGCGGCGATGACCGCGGTGCTGACCAAAACCAAGCCGCTGATCGACGTGCTGTGGGAGCGCGAAATCCAGGCTGGGCCGTTAACCACGCCCGAGCAGAAAGCCGCCCTGGAAGCCCGTCTACGGGTCCTTTCAGGCGGCATCGCCGACACGACCGTTAAAGGCCACTACGAGCGCGAATTGAGGGACCGGCTGTATGCCCTGGGGCGCGGCAGTTTTGCTCGCCCATCGCCATCCTCGGGCCAGCAACGGGCAGCGCGTTCGCAATCCTACGCCAGCCCGGTTTCGGCACCCGATTGGCGCAGCCGCGAGCGCTCGCGCCTGGATGGTAAACCGGTGCGCGGCTACGGCCGCTTTAACCCAGGTCCGCCGCCGCCTGCCATCGCCAGTCCAGAGCTCAGCAAACTGTCCCACAGCGTGCCGCCGCGCGAAGCTTTGATCGTCAAAATGCTGCTCAGTCATCCGTGGCTGATCGACGAGCATTCTGAGCAGGTTGCCGAACTTTCGTTCAGCTCGCGGGCGCTGGCCAGCCTGCGCGACGAAATCCTGACGTTACATGCCAGCAAGAATTCCCTTGACACAGCTACTCTGCACTCCCAATTGAGCCTCACGGGGGTTTCGAAGGTGGTGGACCTCGTCGCGCGAACGATGACGCATGCAAGCGACCGTTTTGCCGAACCTGAGGCGTCCGCCACGGACGTAGAAACCGGCTGGCGCCACGTCGTCGCGCTGCACCAGCAGCAGGACAGCCTAGAGCGCGTGCTCAAGGCGGCGCAAGAAGCCTGGTACCGGGATTGCACGCCGGAGGCGGAAGCACGCTTGTTGGACCTCAAGCGCCAGATCGCGAGCATGACTGTAACCGATCCATTTGACACGACAGCCAGCGCACCCGAAGGGCCCGGTGGTCTCGTGAAACGCGCCAGTTGACTGCATTTTACGTTCATGCCTCGCCGCCCGGACGGCCCCACAGGCCGTATTGAGACGCAGCGAGACAGCCGAAACCGGGTTCCCCCGCATAGGGTAGGGGCCCTTGAAGACGAAGGACAGCGGATGGCACGCGCACAGCAGGTAGCGAAAAAAACCGACGAACCGGTGGCCGGCGCCGCTGAGACGCCCGAACGCGACAGCCCGCTGCTTGATATGTCGGACCAGGCGGTCAAGCGCCTGCTGAAATCCGCCAAGGTCAAAGGTTACGTCACCCTCGATCAACTGAATTCCGTTCTGCCGTCCGAGGAAGTCTCCTCGGACCAAATCGAAGACCTGTACGCGATGCTATCCGACATGGGCATCAACGTGGTCGAGACCGATGACGCGGAAGAAAAAGAAGAGGGTGCCGAGGAAGTCGCCGAGGACGACGAAGGCCGCGCGCTCGTCGCCACCAACCCGCTGGTCAAGGCCGAGGCGAAATCCGAGCCAGCCGAACGCACCGACGATCCCGTGCGGATGTATTTGCGCGAGATGGGCTCGGTCGAGCTGCTGTCGCGCGAAGGCGAAATCGCCATCGCCAAGCGCATCGAAGCTGGCCGCGAAGCAATGATCGCGGGGCTGTGCGAAAGCCCGCTGACCTTCCAGGCCATCATCATCTGGCGCGACGAGTTGAACGACGGCAAGATTTTGCTGCGCGACATCATCGATCTCGAGGCGACCTACGAAGGCCCTGAAGCCAAAGATGCGCCGAACGTCAATGCCGATGGCATCACGATCCATGAAAGCCCCGGCGCCAATCTGCCGTCGGGCGCGCCTGAAGGCGACGTCGAAGACGACGAAGAATTCGAAAACGCCATGTCGCTCGCCGCCATGGAAGCCGAGTTGAAGCCTAAGGTTCTCGAAACCTTCGACCGAGGACCGCGACGGCTTCGGCAAATCCATCACGACGATTATCCGGCAGGTCGACACTATC
>JANMOL010000313.1:0-12615 GCA_031369245.1 Hyphomicrobium sp.
AATCAAGCCGCTGGTCATAGGCCTCGACTGGCACTTCGTCGACCTTTTGTTCGTCGTAGGCGAGACCAATCGCAACCACCGGCGATTTGGCTCTGAGCCGCGACAGTGTGCGATCGTAAAACCCGCCGCCGTAGCCGAGCCGGTAGCCGCGCGCATCAAACGCCAGCAGCGGCACCAGAACAATTTCGGGATCGACCTCCGGCTTGTCCGCTGTCGGCTCGGCGATGCCCCAGGCGGCGGCTTCCATCGCATCACCCGGCGACCAGGCCCGCATCAGCAGCGGCTGGGCTTTGCCGATCATCACCGGCAGCGCCAGCCGGAAGCCTTCGGCGTGCAGCCACATCATCAGGTCGGCCGGGTTGATCTCATCGCGGATGGCGGCAAAGCCGGAGACGATCGCGCCCGGGCGAACTTTGATAAAATCCAGACCATGGGCCGCGAGCCGCCGGCTGGCCTCAGCGCCGTGCGCCTCATAGGCCGCTTTGCGAACATCAAGCGCCCGCGCGCGCAGTTCTTTCTTGGGGTCCAGCATGGCGCCCATGAACAACAAATAAAGTGCCGCGAAGGCCGTCGGGAACATGATCCCGCGTGGTCCCTACGAGTGTAGGTGGGCACCGTGTATCCGGAGCCACGGCTCCAGTCAGGGACAGCACCCTTGCGGATCTTATAGGCCCCCGGGTCATTTTGCCCCTAACGAGCCCCGCAGCCCGTCAGATGTAGGTCAACGGCTGAAGGAAATCCAGGGCGGCCAATGCGCGCCCCACAGCCAGCGCGCGGCGGCTGCCAATCCGGCGATCCATAACAAGACGATAACGATGCCGGCCGCCGTGCTCGACGGCAGCGCCTGGTTTGGGTCGGTTTTGGCTTGATGCTCGGCGTAAACCTCGGCCGGGATCATGCGGCGGACCGCCCAAATGCCGAGCGGCAGCAAAATCGCGTCATCGACAAATCCGAGGACCGGAATGAAATCGGGAATTAAATCAATCGGGCTCAGCGCGTACGCCACGATGGCGAGGCCCAGCAGCTTGGCCGGCCACGACGTCCGGGGATCGCGAATGGCGGCTGCGAGGACCGTGATTTCGCGCTTCAAAGCGCGCGCCCAAACGCGGATGTTCTCGATCATGACGCACCGGTTTCGATGCCGCCCAACAACTCGATCGGCCGCCGACCCAACACGCGGGAGGGTTCGCCCTCAGTTCCGCGTGAATGCCGGGGCTTTGTCACGCGCTCGAGTTGCGCGTGTCATCGTCGGCACTCTCTGCAGGCGCGGCGATCCCGGGCTTGAGCGCGGCGGCCGTGACCTTGCCGCTTTTCATCACGTCCTTGAGCTTATCGGTTTGGCCGTCGAGCAAATCATCGATGTCGGCGCGGGCATCGAACAGTTCGTCGGCGATCATCAGTGCGGACATGAGAACCAGGCGCTCGTCGCCGAGCGCACCGTGCTCTTGCATCAGCCCGTCAAGTTTGATTTTGAGATAGTTGGCAAGGACTTCGAGGCGCTCAACGTCAGCCTCGCCGCATTGGAAGCGGTAGGTTCGCTTGTTGAAGGTGATGGCAACCTGAGCCACGTTGCTGGCGGCCCCTTGGCCGCCCCCCGATCCGACTCACAGCACGTCAGTCGGGCAGGTTATGGAGCGAATCGATAACCCAATCAATGCGATTGACGATTTCTGCCTGCTTTTGCTCGAGTTCAGCGATCCGCGCGCGCGCCGTCGCGAGTTCTGCCCTCAGCTGCGCAGCGTCCGGCGCGGCGGCCCGGCCAGCCACCGGCTTGCGCGCGGGCTTTGCGTCATCGGAACGCTTGATTTTAGCGGTGTTGCGGTCAGTCATGGCCTCTGCTCGCCGTTGTGCGGCGACACGATCGACGCGAAGTTCACCAAGTTCGAAAACTACGTTACGTGCGCCGATGGAACCACGTCAACTCACGTCCGCTGTTGTTCACGCAGAATTGGCACAAAGGCCAAGAGCGCGCTGTTGTGCTCGCTGAGGGCATGACGCATTGACAGGCCCCCGGCGGCTCAAGTTAATGGCCGCACATTCAATCCCAAGAGCGTCAAGAACAGCTGATCCCGGCGTCGTCGCCGCGCTTCATCATCGCCGCTCAATCATCCCGGAGGAACGTTCCCATGGCAGTGAAGGTCGCGATCAACGGTTTTGGCCGCATCGGCCGCAACGTGCTGCGCGCGATCATCAAAAGCGGCCGCACCGACATCGAGGTTGTGGCCATCAACGATCTCGGCCCAGTTGAGAGCAACGCGCACCTGCTGCGCTTTGACAGCGTGCATGGCCGCTTTCCGCACAAGGTCACGGTCAACGGCGATACGATCGATGCTGGACGCGGGCCGATCAAAGTCACCGCGATAAAAAATCCGGCCGAGATGCCGCACAAGGCGATGGGCGTCTATATCGCGCACGAATGCACCGGCATCTTCACATTGAAAGACAAAGCCAAGCTGCATCTCGATGCCGGCGCCAAGCGGGTGCTGGTGTCGGCACCGGCTGAAGGCGCCGATCTGACGGTGGTGTTCGGCGTCAATCACGACAAGCTGACGAGCGAGCACTTGGTCGTCTCCAACGCCTCGTGCACCACCAATTGCTTAGCGCCGGTCGCCAAGGTTTTGCATGACCTCGTGGGCATCGACAAAGGTTTCATGACGACGATCCACGCTTATACCGGCGATCAGCCGACGCTCGACACGCTGCACAAGGATCTCTATCGCGGCCGCGCGGCCGCCCTCTCGATGATCCCGACGACGACGGGGGCCGCCAAGGCCGTCGGTCTGGTGCTGCCCGAGCTCAACGGCCGGCTCGACGGAACATCCATTCGCGTGCCGACGCCGAACGTCTCGGTTGTCGATTTCAAATTTCTGTCAAAGAGAGAAACGACGGTTGCCGAAATCAATGCCGCCGTTCTGAAAGCCGCCGGCAGCGGCCCGCTGAAGGGCGTGCTCGGCACTACCGATCAGCCGAACGTCTCAAGCGACTTTAATCACGATCCGCATTCGTCCATCTTCCACCTCGACCAGACCAAGGTCATCGATGGCAAGCTGGTGCGCGTGCTGTCGTGGTACGATAACGAATGGGGCTTCTCGAACCGCATGGCCGATACCGCGGTGGCGATGGGCAAGCTGCTGTAAGCGTCCACGGATCCCAAATGATCCCCGATGATCCAAGATCCGGCGCCATCACGCGACACCTTGCACTGCGCACGGATGAGACGGGTGCGCAGTGCTTTGTTTTTACCCGGCGCAGACTTATGGTCGGCGTAAAGCAGCACGCTTAATTCTTCGAAGGAGACCGTCATGAACGGCGACGCTGGTCCTAAGGTAGCGGTGCATACGCAGATGCAGCGGGTCGTTTTGCCGGTCGGACATTTCCTTTCCGACACCTTTCATCTCATTGGTCTCTTTGCCATCGGTGCCGCGACGGTCTGGGCGGGCGCGACGTTCTTCTTGCAGCTGGTTGGCAAATCACAAGTCACGATTGAAGACCTGCTGCTGCTGTTCATCTATCTCGAAATCGGCTCGATGGTCGGGGTCTATTTCAAGACCAACCACATGCCGCTGCGGTTCGTTGTGTACATCGCCATCACGGCGGTGACGCGCCATCTGATCGGCTACGTCAATCATGAGGCCAAGCCCGATGTCGGTTTGCTCATTCTTGCAGGAGCGATCCTGATCCTTGCCCTGGCCGTGCTGGTGATCCGGTATGCGTCGTCGCAGTATGGCTCAAACTCAGCTGTTCGCCCGGCGAACGAGAACCTGTCGGACAGTGAGCAAGAAGCACGGACGAGGTAAAGCTGGCGGGCGCGGTTTACTGGCCATCGGGCACAAAAGCCGCGTCCTATGAAGCCGCAAGTTCTGACGGCCCGCATGTGTCCGTTCGGACCGCCAGCCAGCTGGGCAGGACGGCCACGCCGGACCGGATTGGCACGTCCGGGGGGCTGGCAGCGTCGCGCAAATGGCGCTAGATCAGGCGCTAAATCAAACGGCCAAAGAACGCCATCCGGAGACCCCCATGACCGAACAGCTTGAAGACATCGCGCGCGCGCTCGTTGCGCCGGGCAAGGGTATCCTCGCCGCCGACGAAAGCTCTGGAACGATCAAAAAGCGCTTTGACAAGATCAACACGGTCTCGACCGAGGACAGCCGCCGCGACTACCGCGAAATGCTGTTTCGCGCCACCGATGCCATGAAGAACCATGTCTCGGGCGTTATTTTGTACGACGAGACGATCCGCCAGAAAGCCAAAGATGGCACGACGCTGGTCGAGATCATGAAGGCGGCTGGGTCGATCCCCGGCATCAAAGTTGACATGGGCGCCAAGCCGCTGGCCGGACCAACGGCCAAAATCGAAACCATTACCGAAGGTCTCGACGGCCTGCGCGAACGGCTGGCCGAATATCACAAGCTTGGTGCCCGCTTTGCCAAGTGGCGCGCTGTCATCACCATCGCCGATGGCATGCCAACCTGGAACTGCGTCAAGGCCAACAGCCACGCGCTGGCGCGCTACGCAGTGCTCTGTCAGGAAGCCGGTATCGTGCCGATCGTCGAACCGGAAGTCCTGATGGACGGCGATCATGCCAGCCACGACATCAACGAATGCTATCGCGTCACCGAATGGACACTGCGCTCGGTATTCCGCGAACTCTATGATGCCCGTGTCAATCTCGAAGGCATGATCCTGAAGCCGAACATGATCATCGCCGGTCAGAAGTCCGCCAAACAGGCGAGCGCTGCCGAAGTCGCTGAAAAGACCATCAAGTGCCTCAAGGAAACCGTGCCGTCAGCCGTGCCCGGCATCGCTTTCCTGTCAGGCGGCCAGTCGGACGCTGCCGCAACGGAACATCTTTCACTGATGAATGCGGCGGGCGGCCTGCCGTGGGCACTGACATTCTCATATGGCCGTGCGCTGCAAGCCGCGGCGCTGGCGGCCTGGGGTGGCAAGCCTGAGAATGTGGCAGCCGGTCAGCGCGCCTTCGCGCATCGGGCAAAAATGAACGGCTTGGCGGCCCTTGGACAATGGCACGCCAGCCACGAGAAGGCCGCGTAACGCGCCGCATTAGGCCGGACGCATAAAAAAAGCATGCCGCGCGGCATGCTTTTTTTGTTTGTGCGCCGGTCTCAGCTCAAATCAGTTCGGCTCAGGTCAGTTCGCCAGCAGCCCCGAGAGCGCGTTGGTGATGAGATCGCCGCTCGTTTCGCGCGGTGCGCGAGCGGTTTGCGTAACCTTCTTGCCAGCGTTTTTCTTTGCGCCCGGTGGCGACGGCGACGTTTCAATGTCCGTCACACCGGCGACCTCATCGCTCGGCTCGACCAACTGGTAACGCACGCCGCGGCCTTCGAGCGCCGACATCAGCCGGTTATCGTGTCCGTAGAGATCGGAAAATCTGCTGATCTTGCCGCCGGCATCGGCGGTGGCGGTGAAGTAGGTCAGATACACCGGGATCGGCTTGGT
This sequence comes from Hyphomicrobium sp., assembly GCA_031369245.1. Classification (GTDB taxonomy): domain Bacteria; phylum Pseudomonadota; class Alphaproteobacteria; order Rhizobiales; family Hyphomicrobiaceae; genus Hyphomicrobium_B. Next base: position 5,458 of record JANMOL010000313.1, read on the forward strand.
CAACACCACTTCGCCGCCGCTGGCGTAGTGCGCGGCCACTTTGTCGGGCGACCAGCCCTTGTCTTCGGCCAGCAAAACTTCCGCCAGTTTGCGCGGCTGATCGAGCCGCATGCAGCCGTGGCTCAACGCCCGGAACGATTGCGCGAACAAACCCTTTTGGGGGGTATCGTGCATGTAGACATCATGCCGGTTTGGAAAACGGAACTTGACGAGGCCGAGCGGATTTTCGCCGCCGGCCGGCTGCACGAAGCTGAACTGGCGGATATCGACTTTGTTCCAGTTGATCGCATTGGCATCAACCGGACGGCCATTGAGCGTCGGATTGAGTTTGTAGGCCGCCAGCACGCGCGCACCACCGCTCGAGCCGCCGCCGAAGAACGAGTCAAAGAAGTTGTCGCCGCCCGAGGCGCGTTTTAAGCGCGGCAGCAGCTCTTTGACCTTGATGCCATCGGGCACGCCCCACTCGGGGTGGAAAATGATGAATTCCATGCTCGAGGTCAGAACCGGGGTCGGCCACGTCGGCTGGCCGACAATCATCTTTTGCTTAAGGAGCTCGTCGTTGCCCTTCATGACGCGGCTGATGAATTCCGGGACATTGTTCATGACGTACAGCGGCCCGAGATCTTCTGGCAGCCAGCGCCAGCGCTCCATATTGAGCACGATGCGATCGAGCTCGCCTTTGGGATCGGATTTCTTCGGCGCGCCTTCGGCGTTGAGCGCGGCGCGCGTTTTGCCAGTCAGGACACCGGTTGGCTTCAAGCCCTTGGATTCCTGAAAGCCCTTGAGCGCGACTGACAGCAGCTCATCAAAGTAGCGCTGATTGGCATTCTCGGAAATTTCGATTTTGAGGCGGCGGCGCAGCAGCACCACGTCGTCGTGCTCACGGCCGGGTTTCAAATCCTTGCCGTCCGGCAGACGGATTTTTAAAGCCTCGTCAATTTTTTCTTCCGGTTGCTGCGGCCCGCGCGCGGTCAACAGCGCTTGGCGCAAATTCTGAAAGCCGGTGTGCTTGGGATGCAGGCCGCGCAAGATCTGGTCGGGGGCGGTGCTCTCGGCAAGCTCGCTCAAAACGATGTTGGGATCCTTGAGCGGCGGCTTCATATCGAGAATGTTGCTGAGTGACAGCGGCTCGACACGGCCGCCGCGCGCAAAGCGGGCATACTTCAACGCTGCCATCGCAAGCTTGCCTTCGGCCTCCGCCTGGGCATCAACGGACGCGCCCGCAGCCAGCGATGGCAGGTCAAACGCTGCGGCACTAAGACCCCAGTCGTCGGCTTTCTTGATTTCGGCAATCAAGGCGTCAGCCTTGGGCGTGAAGGCTCCGTCCTTGGTCCACAGCGCGTCGGCGCGACCGGCATAGAAGGTCTTCAACGCCGCGATGTCGCCGTCGTTGGCTTTGGCCGTCGAGGACTTGTCGCCAAGATTGCGCCGCACGGCATCGACGACTGGTGTTGCCGCAACGACTGGAGCCGCCGCAACCGGGGCCGCGTCTTGTGCGGCCGGGCTGGCAGTCTCTTTGTCTTTTTTGCCAGCCGAACCGCTGTTATCCGGCGCGGCACCGGCTGGGATCGGCGCAAGCGCCAAGCACACGCTCAAAACCGTCGCAGAAAACGTCACAGAAAACGTCACAGAAAATGGCGGCCGCGCTGCAATTCGTGTCATTGAAAAAAAAGCTCCAAAACGTCAGTGGCCGTCAAAACCCGGTCCTGTCCCAGTCTTGTTCCAGACATGTCTCAGCCTGGCCAAGCGTGTCGTGGACCTCCAGCGTGGCAAATTCAGGCCGTTCGCGAAGCGGACGCATAGAATGCCGGGTGGCAAGACGCTGGTAAACGGGGAAATCCGGCGGCGCGTCGAAATATACCGTCTGTGACTGCGAAGACTCTCACGCAACAATCGCCTAAACCGCTGGGAACCGGCACGATCATCGTTACCCGCAAACAAAACGCTTAACCGTTCTTTTTTCTGCCGTATTCGGCTTCGATAGCCGCTTTCGACCCTGGAGGGACCCTTGACGCCGCAGCCCCAAATCTACGTCGTGCTCGAGATCGGCAACGCAGACGCTGCTGCGGCCACGAGGTTGACGCTGGAAGCCGTTTTGAGTGCTGCCCCGGTCGCTAGCCTGATGATCCGGCCGGCCGCTGGCGGGGCTCTGAGAGCCCCTAGCGTCAAGCCCCTCGTTGAGCACTGTCAGCGCCAGGGGGTTGCCGTTTTGATCGCCGACGATGCCGCCCTCGCCCGCGTGGTTAAGGCCGACGGCGTTCATGTCAGCTGGGGGCCCGACCTCATCAAACGCACCCAGGCCGCGCGCGCCGAACTGGGCGCCCGGGCGCTGGTTGGCGCCGACGCTGGGCGCTCGCGCGACGATGCCATGTCGCTTGGCGAAGCCGGCGCCGACTACGTCGCCTTTGGCATCCCCGCCCACGTCGAAGACCGCGCCACAGCCCAGCATCGCCAATCCGGACTGATCGCGTGGTGGGCTGAGATTTTCGAAGTGCCATGCGTTGCGCTCGATGTCGCGACCGCCGGGCAAGCCCATGACCTTGCCGGCTGCGGCGCCGACTTCATCGCGCTGACCGTCGGCGATCACGTGTCCTCCGCTGACGCCAAGCAACGTGTTCAAGACTTTGCCGGTGCAATCTCGGCGGCGGGGGCTCCGGCATGAGCGCTGGCTTGCGATCGATGGCTGTCCAAGCGCGTCTTGCAGCGCTGTGCTTTTTGGTGCTCGCCGTGCCGCCCGTTCATGCCGAGAGCAGTTCGTGGTTTGGCAAGTCTGACGAATTGCCGCCTGCAAAAAAGCCGTCGCTGGATAAAAAACCGCCCGCCAGCGCGAGCAAGAAAAGCGTGCCGACGACGGTGCCCGCGACCGGCGACGACGCGGCCTACTTAGCCTTTGATCAAGGGCAATATCTGACAGCCCTGAAGCTCGCCCAAGACGCGGCCGGCCGCGGCGAACCGCAGGCCCACACGTTGATCGCGCGGATCTATGCCGAAGGCCTCGGCGTCGGCAAAGACGAAAAGCAGGCCGTCACCTGGTACACGCGGGCCGCCGAGCTTGGCGATATTCCCGGCACGTTCGCGCTTGGCTTAATGCTGGCCCAGGGCCGCGGCGTTGAAAAAAACCGCCAGGCGGCCGGCCAGATGTTTGAGAAGGCCGCGCTGACCGGCCACGCCGAAGCCAATTACAATCTCGGCTTGTTGTTTCTGACAGGCGACGGCAAACCGGAAAATATCTATCGCGCCGCCCAGCATATTCGCTACGCCGCCGAAAAAGGCATTGCCCAAGCACAGTACGATGCCGCAGCGCTCTATCGATCGGGAACCGGCGTCGAGCCGAACGCCGAGCAGGCCGCCAAGTGGCTGTCGAAAGCCGCTGAGCAAGGCTTGGCCGTGGCGCAATACGACTATGCCATTTTGCTGCTCAAAGGCTTTGGCCTGACCAAGGACGAGAGCAAGGCGGTCGGCTATATGAAGGCTGCGGCCGAGAAAGGCATCGGCGGCGCGCAGAACCGCCTGGCCTACATCCATCTCGAAGGCCTCGGCGCTGATAAGAACCCGGTTGAAGCCGCAAAATGGCGGCTGATTGCCAAGAAAAACGGCATCGATGACAAGACCCTCGACGAGATGATCGACAAGCTGTCCAAGGCCGACCGGCAGAAGGCCGAAGTGGCGGCGTCCGAATGGGCCGACCGGATCCAGGTCCAGACCCTCGAATAGCTGACACGTCATCGTTGAATAATCGGCGAATAAGCGGCGAATAACCGCTTCTGGGCGCGATCCTTGCGCGCCGCGCCGTTAGCGGCTAGTCACCGCTCGCTCCCCTGTCTGCGCCCCTGATCCGGATTTTTGCTGCTATGAACGTCTCGCCGACCCTGAACGTGATGATCACGGCCGCCCGCAAAGCCGGCCGCAGCCTGATCCGCGACTTCGGCGAAGTCGAGCAGCTGCAGGTTTCCATCAAGGGGCCCGCCAACTTCGTCTCGGTCGCGGATCACAAGGCCGAAGAGATCATCTTCAAGGAACTCAACAAAGCCCGCCCGGGCTATGGCTTCCTGATGGAAGAGCGCGGCCACATCGACGGCGTTGATAAAACCCATCGCTGGCTGGTCGATCCGCTCGACGGCACAACCAACTTCCTGCATTCCAATCCGATGTTCGCGGTCTCGATCGGGCTCGAGCGCGAAGGCCAGCTGGTGGCTGGCGTCATTTACAATCCAGCGAGCGATCAGCTGTTCACCGCTGAAAAGGGCAAGGGCGCCTTCATGAATGACCGCCGCCTGCGGGTTGCGAACCGTAAGACGCTGGCCGACGCGCTGGTGACGACCGGCATCCCGCATCGCGGCCGCGACGGCCATCCGCGCTTTCTCAAAGAGATGGACATCATGATGCGCGAAGTGGCCGGCATCCGCCGCACCGGCTCGGCGGCCCTCGATCTGGCGTTCGTCGCCGCCGGCCGGTTCGACGCCTACTGGGAACGCAATTTGAAGCCTTGGGATCTGGCGGCCGGGATCGTCATCGTGCGGGAAGCCGGCGGGTTCGTCACCGATCTCGACGGCAGCGAAAAGATGCTCGAAAGCGGCGACGTGGTGGCCGCCAACAGCAGCCTTCACAAAGCCCTGCTGCCGCTTATCGGCGACAGCCCGCGGAAACCATAATTCGGCTGTTGTGCTGGACCTGACACGAATGCGCTGCCACAGCCTCAAGGGCGGATGCGCATCTTGAGCATGATGTTGCCGGTTTTAGCTGGCAGCGGGGTACGCTAGAGTTGCGGCCGATCGGCCCGCGGGGAGCAGAAGTTCCGGAGGAGACGTCATGGCTAGGACCCGTCAGGGTGACGCCGCCGCAATCGCGCCTGTCTCCCGCCGGCTGACGCCGCCCGGCGTGTTCTTGCTGCGCATGTTGATTTTCCTGACCCTCGTCGGCTTTCTGGCAGCCATTCTATTTGAGCAGCTGCAACGCTCGCTGATGACCAACCCGGGCCTCAATGGCTTGATTGTCGGCGTGCTCGGGCTCGGCATTTTGTATGCGTTCCGTCAGGTTTTTCGGCTCTACCCCGAAATTCGCTGGGTCAACGCTTTCCGCATCGCCGACCCCGGCCTCAACATCTCGCACAAGCCGGTGCTGCTGGCGCCGATGGCGACGATGCTGCGCGACCGCACCGGCACGCTGTCGCTGTCGACGGCAGCCATGCGTTCGTTCATGGATTCGATTGGCTCGCGGCTCGATGAAGCGCGCGACACCGGCCGCTATCTCGTCGGACTGCTGGTGTTCCTCGGACTGCTCGGGACCTTTTGGGGCCTGTTGGAAACCATTCAATCGGTCGGCAAGGCCATCGATACGCTCGACACCAAGGCAACCGACAACGTCCAGCTGTTCGGCGACCTGAAGGCTGGGCTGTCCGCCCCGCTCAAGGGCATGGGCACGGCGTTTTCATCGTCGCTGCTGGGGCTTGCCGGATCACTGGTGCTGGGCTTCATGGAACTGCAAGCCGGTCACGCTCACAACCGCTTTTACAACGAGCTGGAAGAATGGCTGTCTGGCATCACCGAGCTGACGCCAGCGGGAGCGGGTTCGGCGTCGTCGGATTACGTCAACCGCCAGCTGCTGGGCGCGGTCGTCGATATGCAGCGCGCGCTCGAAGAGTTTACGAGCCGCCTCACCGAGCAGCCGATCGCACCGCCGCCGATCCTGGCTGGCGCGTCACCGCCGCCGGCCGACGATGTGCGCGACCTCGCCCGCGGCGTCAACCAGCTGGTCAGCCAGATGCGCTCCGAACAAAAGGTGGTGCGCGAATGGGTCGATGAGCAAGCCTCCCAACAGTCGGAAGTCGCGAGCATGCTGAAGTCGCTCGCTGACACGATGAAGCGCGGGAGCTAGAGCTCATGGCGCGCGGACGCGTGAGGCGTGGCGGCGAATATGGCGAGTTCTGGCCAGCCTATGTCGACGTGCTGTCGACGCTGCTGCTGGTCGTGACGCTGCTGATGTCGATTTTCATGATCGCGCAGTATTTCGCTGCCCAGGAAGTCAGCGGCAAAGACAACGCGCTCAAACGGCTCACCCGCCAGATCACCGAGCTGACGTCGCTCCTCAACCTCGAAAAGGGCAAAGCCCAAGGCGCGGATGACGAATTGTCGGCGTTGCAGGCCTCGCTGGCCGCGCTGCGCGATGAAAACAACAAGCTGGCGGGCGTTGGCCTGGGTGCGGATGAAAAATCCAAGCTCGCGGACGCCCGCATCACGTCGTTGTCGGCTGAACTCGACAATCAGAAGGCCGCGTCCAGCGAAGCGATTGCCAAGGTCGATCTGCTCAATCAGCAGCTGATGGCCTTGCGCCGTCAGATCGCGGCCTTGAACGAAGCGCTCGAGGCGTCCGAGACAAAGACCAGCGACAGCGACAAGACGATCAAGGATCTTGGCCAGCGTCTCAACGCCGCGCTGGCCCGCCAGCTGCAAGAGTTGCAGCGTTACCGCTCGGACTTTTTCGGCCGCCTCAGGGATCTGCTGAAAGATCGCAACGACATTCGCGTGGTCGGCGACCGCTTCGTGTTTGAAAGCGAAGTGCTGTTCCCGTCTGGCTCCGCGACGCTGACGCCTGAAGGCGTTGCGGCGATGGATCAGCTGGCAACGGCGATCGCCGATCTTGAAAAAACCATCCCCAAAGAAATCGACTGGGCGTTGCAGATTGACGGCCACACCGACGCCCGGGGAACTGGCGTCTTTGGACGGCGTACGGATCGCACCCGGCACGGGCCTCGTTTGGGTCGCCGGGTTGGACCGCCAAGACGACGGCGGACGGATCGCGAGCAACAACGGCGAATCGACGCGCACCGGCGAGGACTGGATCATGATTGTGCCACGGCTGGCCAAGTAGAAATTAGAAAAAAACGAAGCGTCGGTGTCGGTTGGGATTACCCACGACACGGCCGAACTTGCCGTAGAAGCGATGGTCGATGATGCGGCCGATCGACAGGAGCACAAGCACCAGTACTGCAGTGATGAAGGCCGGAATCCAAGCGCCTAAACCGCAGGCGACGCCTAAGGTGGCCGTCACCCAGACCGAGGCTGCGGTGTTCAGGCGATGAACTTGCCCGGTTTCGTCGCGCATGATGACGCCCGCGCCCAAGAAACCGACGCCGGCCAAGACGCCCTGCACGACGCGGTT
>JANMOL010000330.1:0-3938 GCA_031369245.1 Hyphomicrobium sp.
GCAGCGGTCCATGATGATTTTGCCAATGGTGGTGGCGCGCTCGCACAGCTTTTCGTCATCGATCACATCAAGGACGGCGTGGGCGGCCGCACAGGCGACCGGATTGCCCGCGTACGTGCCGCCGAGACCGCCAGGATTTGACGCGTCCATGACGTCGGCGCGGCCGGTGATGGCGGAAAGCGGCAACCCGCCAGCCAAGCCTTTGGCGAGTGTCACAACGTCGGCCTTGATGCCGTAGTGCTCCATCGCAAACATTTTGCCAGTGCGTGCAAACCCGGTTTGGATTTCATCGGCGATCAGCAGGATCCCATGCTCATCGCACAACTTGCGCAGCGCCTGCATGAAATCTTGCGGCACGATATTAAAGCCGCCTTCGCCTTGCACCGGCTCGATCATGATGGCGGCAATGGTTGACGGGTCGGCGGTGTATTTGAACAGCGCCTTCAAGGCGTCGAGGCTGTCGGCTGTGCTGACGCCGTGATATTCGTTGGGGAAGGCGACATTGTAGATGTCGGACGGGAACGGGCCGAAGCCCTTCTTGTAGGGCACGACTTTACCGGTCAGGGCCATGCCCATGTGGGTGCGGCCGTGAAAGCCGCCGCTGAACGAAATGATGCCGGGCCGGCCGGTGAACGCACGCGCGACCTTGACAGCGTTTTCGACGGCTTCGGCGCCGGTTGATGCGAGCATAGTTTTTGCGGGGCCAGCGACCGGCGCGAGCGCGTTCAACCGTTCGGCCAGCCGGACGTAGGATTCATAGGGCGTAACCTGAAAGCAGACGTGGCTGAAGGCCTGCATCTGCTCGGCTACGGCTGCAACGAGACGCGGGTGCTGGTGGCCGGTGTTGACGACGGCGATGCCGGCGCCGAAGTCGATGTAGCGCTTGCCGTCCTCGCTCCAGATTTCTGAGTTCAGGGCGCGTTTGGCGTAGATGGCTGTGACGTTGCCAATGCCGCGCGGAATGGCGGCGGCGCGGCGGTTGTGGAGCTCTGCGGATGTCGGCATGGCGGCCTTTCCGTCGGGTTCAAGCGCAGGGTGGGGCGGGCACTAAACTGCTCCTCATCCGTACCACTGATCAATACTTTAAACAATATGCTCAAAATACTCGTGTACGCCTTGTGAGGTCGAAAAAGGTCCAGCTAGATGGCGCCGGTGGCCTTTAGCGCGTCGATTTCTGCGCGCGACAGCCCCAGCCGCTGCGACAGCACCTCGGCGGTATGCTGGCCAAGTGTTGGCGGAGCCGCCGCCCTGTCGAGCGCGCTGCCGCCCAACCGGATCGGATTGGCGACCGACGGCACACGGCCGGCGGTGGCGTGCGGTAAATCCAGCTGCAGGCCGCGGGCCTGGACGTGAGGATCGGCGAAGACCTCAGCAATCGTGTTGATTGGACCGGCTGGCACGCGTGCTGTGCCGAAGAGTTCCAGCCAGTGCCGGGTCGAGCCGGTTTTCAGTATGCCGGCAATGATTGGGATCAGCGCCGCGCGGTTGGCGACGCGCGCCGGGTTGGTCGCAAAGCGGGCGTCTGCCGACAGCTCCAGGCGGCCGGTCGCGGTACAGAAAGCGCTGAATTGATCGTCGTTGCCGATAGCCACAATGACATGGCCGTCGCCTGTCGCGAACGATTGATAGGGCACAATGTTCGGGTGCGCGTTGCCAAGCCGTTGCGGTGTTTTGCCGGTCGTCAGGAAATTCATCGCCTGGTTGGCCAGCATGGAGACTTGTACGTCGAGCAAGGAAATGTCGATTTGGTCGCCGCGGCCGGTTGCGTGGCGGCGGTTGAATGCTGCGAGAATGGCGACGGTCGCATAGAGTCCGCTGAACAGATCCGCCACCGCGACGCCGGTTTTAATCGGCCCGCCGCCGTTTGCTTCGTCGGCGTTGCCGGTGATGCTCATCAAGCCGCCCATGCCCTGAATGAGAAAGTCATAACCGGGCAGGTGACTATAAGGGCCGGTCTGACCAAAGCCGGTGATCGAGCAATAGATCAGGCCGGGATTGAGCAGGGCCAGCGTTTTATAATCGAGACCGTAGTTTGCGAGCCCGCCAGCTTTAAAGTTCTCGATCAGGATGTCGGATTGCTCGGCAAGGCCGGAGACGAGCGCCTGGCCCTCGGCCGTTGCGATATCGATCGTGACGGATTTCTTGCCGCGATTGGCGCTGAGAAAGTAGGCCGACTCTGACGTTGGCTCGCCGTTGGCACCCCGGGCGTAGGGCGGTCCCCAGCTGCGGGTGTCGTCGCCCGAGCCTGGCCGTTCGATCTTGATGACATCGGCGCCCAGATCGGCAAGAATTTGGCTGCTCCAAGGCCCTGCTAAAACGCGCGATAAGTCGAGTACCTTCACGCCGTGAAGCGGGCCCGCCATGTGCGATCAAATCCTTTAACTGAAGGCTTGAATGCCGGTCTGCGCACGGCCCAGAATCAGGGCGTGAATATCGTGCGTGCCTTCGTAGGTATTGACGGCTTCGAGGTTCATGACGTGGCGCATGACGTGATACTCGTCCGAAATGCCGTTGCCGCCGTGCATGTCGCGGGCGGTGCGTGCGATGTCGAGGGCCTTGCCGCAATTGTTGCGCTTCAACAGCGATATGGCTTCGGGCGCGAGGCGGCCGTCATCCTTAAGGCGCGCGGCGTGCAGGCAAGCCGAGAAGCCCAGCGTGATTTCGGTCTGCATGTCGGCAAGCTTCTTCTGGATCAATTGATTGGCGGCCAGCGGCTTGCCGAACTGGTGCCGGTCTAGGGTATATTGCCGGGCCGCATGCCAGCAGAATTCAGCGGCACCGAGTACGCCCCAGGCAATGCCGAAACGGGCGTTATTCAGACATCCGAACGGGCCCTTCAAACCTGAAATGTTTGGCAATCGATTGTCGTCGGGCACGAACACGTCATCCATGACGATTTCGCCGGTGACGGAGGCGCGCAGCGCGCACTTGCCGTCGATCTTGGGCGACGATAGGCCCGTCATGCCGCGCTCAAGGATGAAGCCGTTGATGACACCGGCATCGGTCTTGGCCCAGACGACAAAGACGTCGGCGATCGGCGAATTTGTAATCCAGGTTTTGGCACCCGTGATGCGATAGCCGCCCGCAACGCTGCGGGCCCGCGTGATCATGCCGCTCGGATCGGACCCGTGGTCAGGCTCGGTCAGGCCGAAGCAACCGATCAGTTCACCCAAGGCGAGCCGAGGCAGGAATTTTCGGCGCTGCGCATCGCTCCCGTAGGCATAAATCGGATACATGACGAGGCTGGACTGCACGCTCATCGCCGACCGGTAGCCGGAATCCACACGCTCGATTTCGCGCGCGATCAAGCCGTAGCAAACCGCGTTGACGCCCGCGCCGCCATAGGCTTCCGGCAGTGTCGGCCCTAAAAATCCCATCGCGCCCATGTCGGTCAGGATCGAGCGGTCGAAGGTCTCGTGGCGGTGATCGTTCAGCACCCTCGGCATCAGCTTGGCGGCTGAAAACTTGCGCGCGCTGTCGAGCAGCATGCGTTCGTCATCGGTGAGCTGGTCTTCGAGCCGCAACGGGTCCGTCCAGGAAAATGCCGGACTGGCGTCGGCGGCGTGAGCCGAGGCCGAACTGGCGGTTGAGCCCGCCGGTGCTGTCGGGTGATCGTGAGATTTTTCAATGCCGTAGGTAACTCTATCCAGGTCGCAGCTAGCCCCTGTAACTTAGCACTGATCAATACTTTGATCAACGCGCTCAACATTCTCTATGCACTGTGGTATTGCTGACCACTCTCGAAGCGCCGCCATCGCGAAGGAACTCGAAGTGTCCGTCAGCCGCAAGCGAACGCCCGCGCCGCCGCCGCGTCAAAGCGTTGATGTCGGAGCCCGCCTGAAAGCCAGCCGCGTGGCCCGGGCGTTGAGCCAGCGCGATCTGGCGAGCCGGGCAGGCGTGACGAACGGCATGATCAGCATGATCGAGCAGAACAAGCA
>JANMOL010000362.1:0-4429 GCA_031369245.1 Hyphomicrobium sp.
GCATCATCACGGAAATGATTGCTAAGCCTGAAAACAAGCTGGCTGGCTTTGAAATCGTCGAGAGCTCCGAAGCCGGCATGCTGACCCAGGCCGAGCAGGCCATGAAAAAGAAAGAGTGGATCGTTTTCCTCGGCTGGACGCCGCATCCGGTCATGGGTGCGATGAAGATTGCCTATCTCGACGGCATGGGTGATTCTGGTTTTGGGGCAGCAACCGTCAGCACGAACGTGCGCGCGGGCTATGTCGCCCAGTGCCCCAACGTCGGCAAGCTTCTCCAGAACCTCAAATTCAATTTGGCAATGGAAGGCGCGATGATGGCGCCGGTCCTCAAGGACGCCGCCGATCCGAAGGCGACGGCACAAGCCTGGTTGAAAGCCAATCCTGACGCGGTCAAGCCTTGGCTTGAGGGCGTCAAGACGGCCGATGGCGGTGATGCCATGGCCGCTGTCAAAACCGCGCTTGCCAAATAGCGGATATCTCCACGTCACTTTTCGCTGACGTTACCACGTCGCTAATCTTTGACGTTGCCACGTCGATGCCGGACACATGCAGACGGCCGCGCCCGCCGCGGCCGTCTGTACCGGGAAAAAGTTTGGTCTCCGGAGAGGCACGATGGATCCCCTGACAAGTCTGATCACCGGCTGGAAAATTCCGGTGGGCCCGTGGGGCAAGGCTGTCATCGATTTTATCGTGACGTATTTTCAGTGGCTGTTCGATGCCATCAAGACGGTTCTGAATTGGAGTGTTGAGAACACTTCGTATTTGCTGCTGCAGCTTCCGCCGGCGCTACTCGCGGTTCTGCTGGCGGCTTTCGCCTATTGGCTGCAGCGGTCGAAAGCGCTGGCGTTCGGCGTTCTGCTCGGGTTTTTGTTCATTATCAATCAGGGTTTGTGGAAAGAGACGGTCCAGACCTTGGTGCTGGTGGTCGCGGCGACGGCCGTTTCAATGGCGATCGGCGTGCCGCTCGGCATTTGGGCCGCTCATAGTCCGCGCGTCTGGCGCGTGACGCAGCCCATTCTCGATCTGATGCAGACGATGCCGACGTTCGTCTACCTCATTCCCATCCTGATCCTGTTCGGACTGGGCGCTGCACCCGCGCTCATTGTCACGATCATTTTCGCGATGCCGGCGCCGGTGCGCATGACCTATCTCGGACTGACCTCGATCCCGAAGCCTATGCTTGAAGCGGGCGAGAGTTTTGGCGCCACCAAACGGCAATTGCTTTGGAAAGTTGAGCTGCCGGCAGCCCTGCCATCGATCATGGCGGGCCTGACCCAATGCATCATGCTGTCGCTCTCGATGGTGGTGTTCGCAACGCTCATCGGCGCGCCAAGTCTTGGCAATCCGGTCAACAAAGCGCTCGCCAATCGTAACATTCCGCTCGGCATCGAAGCCGGATTGGCCCTGGTTGTGTTGGCCATCATCCTCGACCGCGCCTTGGCCGTGAGATCGGGAGTGAAGAAATGAACGTCGCGGTTGATTTCAAAAACGTTGATATCATTTTCGGCAAGGACATTCCGGAAGCGCTGCGGATGGTCGATGCCGGCGCCGATCGCGCGGAGATCCTGTCGAAGACCGGATCTGTGCTGGGTGCGGCTGGCGCTAATCTGACGATCAATGAAGGTGAGATCTCGGTTTTGATGGGGCTTTCGGGCTCTGGCAAATCGACGGTGCTCAGAGCCGTTAATGGGCTCAACAAGGTTGCCCGCGGCGAAGTTCTGGTGCGGGACGGCGAGCGGATGGTCGATGTTGCGTCGTGCGATGCCAACACGCTCCGCCATATCCGCCAAAAGCAAGTGGCGATGGTATTCCAGCAGTTCGCCCTTCTGCCGTGGCGGACGGTGCGCGAAAACGCCGGCCTCGGCTTGGAGTTGTCGGGCGTGCCCGAACCCGAGTACAGCGAGCGCGTCGACCGGCAGCTGAAGCTTGTCGGTCTTGATAGCTGGGCTCACAAGTATGTCCATGAGCTTTCAGGCGGCATGCAGCAGCGTGTCGGGCTGGCGCGCGCGTTTGCAACGGACGCGCCGATCTTGCTGATGGACGAGCCGTTCTCGGCGCTTGATCCTTTGATCCGCACCAAGCTGCAGGACGAGCTTCTGCAACTGCAGAAGTCGATCAAGAAGACGATCATTTTCGTCAGCCACGATCTTGAGGAAGCTCTCAAGATCGGCAACCGCATCACGATCATGGAAGGCGGACGGATCGTCCAGTCCGGATCGCCTGAAGATATCGTGCTCAACCCAGCCAACGACTACGTGCGGGATTTCATCGCCAATGTGAACCCATTGTCCGTGCTGACCGCATGGAACGTCATGCGTGACGTGCGCGACCTTGAACCTGCCGGCGACGGCTGGATTTGGCTGGACCGCCGCCGGACAACAAAATTCAAGATCGACGCAGCCGGACAAGTTGAAGCGGCCGAATGCAACGGCCGGAAAGCGACCTGGGTTTCGTGCGGCGACGTTGAGCAAACGGTCGCGGCCGATTCAAGCCCGGTCTACTGGGCGAGCCCCGGGACCAATCTGAAGACCGTGATCCTGGCCATGCACAAGTCCGGCACGGCGCCGCTGGCGCTGTTCGAGGATGACAATCGCTTTGTTGGCGCCATCGGGGTGCGTGACGTGTTGCAAGCCATTTTGCGCCGCAAAGCCTGACGCCTACGCCCGGTGCTGACGGGCTTGCTCACAGCGCGGCACGTTTTATTTTTCCAGCGTGACATCGCTGAGCGGCTTGCTGCAGCAGGGCAGGATCATACCGGCATCGATTTCGCGCTGCCTAATGCCGCCGTTGTGCGCCATCGCGACTTCCCCTGAGAGTTTCTTGCTCTTGCAGGTGCCGCACATACCTTTGGAACACGAGAACGGCAGGCGCATTCCAGCTGCCCTTGCAGCGTCCAATATGAACTGATCGGCGGCGCACTCGATCGTGCGGCCTTGGCGCGTGAATTCGATTTTAAAACTGCCGCCAGCCGCGGCGCTGGGAGCGGCCGCACTATCCTGGACGTTCAGCGGCGCGCTCCGGCGCTCAAATGAAAAGCTCTCTTCGTGATAGTGGGCCATGTTGAACGCTGCATCTTTCAGCATCGCCCTAACGGCTGCCATGTACGGCTCGGGGCCGCAGCAGAAGATTTCACGTTGCGCAAAGTCCGGTGCAATGGATTTCAAAAGCGGCAAGGTGAGTTGACCGGTGGGAGCGCTCCAGTCGCGGTCTTCGCCGGTTTGCTCGCAGACATATGCCGTTCGGAAGTGCGACATTCCGCTGGCCATAGCGCCGAGCTCGCGGCGGAAGATGATATCGCGCGGGGTGCGGGCGCTATGCACAAACACGATGTCCTTATCTTCGCCAAGGTCATAGTGGGTGCGTGCCATCGACATCAGCGGGGTGACGCCGGAGCCGCCTGACAAGAACAAGTAGGTCTCGGCTGGGTGATGGGTGCAACTGAATTCGCCGGCCGGTCCGAGCGCTTTGATCGCGGTTCCGGGCTTCAGATTATCATGCAGCCAATTTGAAACGATGCCGCCGAGCTTGCGCTTGACCGTTATTGAGATCGTGTCGGGCCGCGTTGGTGCCGATGACAACGTATAGCAGCGGTTAACTGGCTGGCCGTCTATTTCGAGTTCCAGCGTGATAAACTGACCGGGCCGGAAGCGGAATAGCCGGGGCGCGCGCGTGGTGAAAAGAAAGCTTTTGACGTCGTGGGTCTCATGGCGAACGTGGCAGCACACAAGCGTGTCGTCGCCGTCTGAATCCCACTTCGACGGCGGCGATTCCCAGAGCGCGGCGGCTATCCGGCTGTCAGATCCTTGATCACTCATGCCGTATCAGCCGCTCGCCGCTATGGCGCTCACCGTCGCGCCGGTGACGAGACCGGTTTCCGCGCGCAGGCGCTTGAAGTACCAGGACATGAACTTTTCAACCAGTTCTTCCGTGTAGGGGGAATAGGGCCCGGGCTGATAGGCCGAGCTTTGCGAGCCCGAGTGCGTGCGCTCAACCAGCGCGCCGTCCTGTTTGTTGGTGGCGTGCCAGACTTCGCTCAACTCCTTGGGATCGTAGTCGCGGCCCTCGACCGCATCCTTGTGGACCAGCCATTTGGTGCGCAGCAGCGTGTGTTCAGGATCGATCGGGAACACGCTGAACGTTACGATATGGTCACTCATGAAGTGATGCCATGAGTTCGGCTGGGTCCAGAAGGACAGACCGCCGAGGTTGCGCTGCGTGAGGTCGCCGAGCAGCTTCTTGCAGGCGACCTCGCTATTCATCGTTTGTGATTCACCGGCTTTGTCGAGCGGCAGACGTTCGGTGCGGAAGGCTGTGGCGCGTGAATCCAGGCAATCAATTTCGACTGATGGCAAACCGCACGCTTCCCAGCGTGCGTGCTCGCGCTTGATGAGGTCTTTGAAGGCGCGAACTTCGCTGGCGTTCTCGGGCG
>JANMOL010000389.1:0-1799 GCA_031369245.1 Hyphomicrobium sp.
GGATCGACGGCTCGGTTTCGAGTGCTTCGACCCGCACGGTCAGAAAGCGCACAACATCCGGGTTGATGCCCATGCGCCGCTCCATTTCGGCAACGGCGGCGGGCGGGCTGTCAATATTGAAGAAGGCGTAGTGGGCCTTGCGGTTCTTCTTAATCTTGAAAGCGAGGCCCTTGAGGCCCCAGTATTCCTGCTTGGTAACTTTGCCCTGGCCCTCTTCGATGACGCCTTGAAATTCCTTCATCAAGGCTTCGACTTGGGCTTGGGTCACGTCCTGGCGCGCCAGGAACGTATGCTCGTAGGTCGGCATACGGGTGGCCTTTCTGTTTGCGTTGCCACGCTGGATCGGCCAGCGCGTTCATCCCTCCGGTGCATAGCCCTGTTGGGCCCGAGAAAGGCCCATCTGGTTCCCAAAGGAGAAGACACTGGGGGACGGAGCGCTATGCCCCTCTCGCCCATGCCCACCGTATCGTGGACGCGCGCGAGCCCCCGTTCAGCCTCCAACCGGAGCGGGTGATGGCCGGGTGTACACGGCGAGAGGCAGGGAGGCAACTGCTAGTTTGCCGTCCGCAAATCAGCCCTACAACCCGGCTCACAATCATCCCGCCGCCATACGAATCGTGGCTTAATTCGCCCTCAGGTTGCGCCGTGAAACTGAGCGGCTCGAGGCTGCCGGTCGCGCCGTATTTTGAAGACTTCCAGGGAGACGGAACGATGAAAATTGCAGCGTACACCGAAGAGACGATTTGGGCGGTCGAGGCGACGGAGGCCGAGGCCCGCACCGAGGGAGAGGCGACGATGCGCGATATGGGTGACGAAAAGCGCATTGCAGAGCTGAAATTCGCGCCCATCGACGACGCGCTTGTTGAGGCGCTGGCGGAAGCCGAAGCCGCTGGCAGTGACGTGCTGTTCGATCTGATCGACGGCGAACTGTGCGAAGTGGAAACCGTCGAGAGCTAAGACGGCCGCGCTGGTTTGCGGCTTGCGTGCGAGGCCGTGCGGCGGCCATGATGGGGCTGTGCTGATCGTCCAGGCTCCATGACCGACACTCAAAACCGCCCACAGCTGGCCGCAGCGCCGCTGACGGCCACGCGCGAGCGCCGCATTCTGTGGGTGCTGCTGTTTGGCAATTTCGTCACCGGCACCGGCATCCTGCTGCCAGCCGGTATGCTGACCGAACTGGCCTTAGGGCTGCATGTCAGTGTGCCGGCCGCTGGCAGCCTGATGCTGGCCAGCGGCATCGTGGTGGCGGCTGGCGCGCCGCTGCTCGCGGGCTTGACGAGTGCTGTTGATCGCCGCCTGCTACTGGTGTTCTCTCTGGCGCTGTACGCTGTCTGCCATGCGCTGTCCGCGCTCAGCAGCAGCTTCGAGATGGTGATGGCAGCGCGCCTCGCGCTCGGCGTCTCCGCTGCGATCTTTACCCCGCAGGCGGCCTCGACGGTTGGCGCAATGCTGCCGCCCGAACGGCGCGCGGCCGCCATCACGATGATCTTCGTCGGCTGGTCGCTGGCAACCGTTGGCGGCATGCCGCTCGGCGGCTATGTCGCGCATACCTTGGGATGGCCGGTCGCGTTTGCGATCGTTGCGGCGCTGTCGGCGTTGGCCTGCGGAGCTGTCTGGCTGACGGTCCCCGCGGGGGTCCGGATCGCGCCGTTAAGTCTAGCGTCGTGGAAGCGGGTGCTGACCAGCAAAGCTCTGATGACGGTGCTGCTCGTCACCGTGCTCAACGGCACCGGCCAATTCACGCTCTTCACCTATCTCAATCCGTCGCTGCAAGCCTCGCTGTCCGCCAGCGTCGGGCT
>JANMOL010000404.1:0-2723 GCA_031369245.1 Hyphomicrobium sp.
GTCCAAGCCTGCTTCGCCTCCAGTTTGATCCGAGTCTTGATCATGCGGCCATAGCGCCAAACCCACGACGCGCGGATCGTTGCAAAGAACGCATCCTTCCACGGCACAAACCAATGATAGCCCCGAGCAAACCACGCGATGCGCATCAACGCCGGTTTGGTCAGCAAAAAAATCCGCGCAATCAGCGCGGTGGAGGCGATCTTTGCACCGATGAACAGCCCGGTCGCCGCCGCCACCTGACCGCTCGCCAGCAGCCACACCGCAACGAACTTGAGCGGCAGCAGCAGCGTTGTCGGCAGCGCGAAAATCGCTAGCGCGCCATAAGGCGGCAGCTGTGCGATCCAGCGTTCCGCCCGTGCCCAGGCAGAAAACGACGCCAGCCGCGCCAGCAGATTGGAGAGCGGCTTCCAGCCCCATTCCTCAAACAGGATGAGCAGTGCCGCCAGGACCTGCAGAACAAACATCACCGGACCGCGCGCCAGGCTCCAGGCTGTGCGCAGAATTTCACGCGCCGCCCACCCTGCGATGACGAGGATCCGCCAGAGGCGGGCAGCCCATGCTCGTGGTGTTGTTTCCAAGCTCCGTCCTATCCAATTCGCACAGGCGGCTGATCCGGCGGCTGATCCGCTGGCAGCGCGCAGAATACAGCCCTTCAGAACAGCGGGAATAGAGTGTTGGAAACCTCTCCAATCAACTATTGAGCTGCAACAAATTTACCAGGCTCGGGCCGAAGCGCACCACTTTTCTCAGCCTCTTCAAGGGCATGCGCCAGCTCTTCCCGGGCCTTCTCAGCCTGGCGCTGACGGGCCCACAAACTGGCATACAGGCCGTCGCGCGCAATCAGCTCAGCGTGCGTGCCTTTCTCGGCAATTTGTCCCTTATCAAGCACCAGAATCGTGTCGGCATGAATGATCGTCGAAAGCCGGTGCGCGATCACCACCGTCGTGCGATTGCGCGAGACGGAATCGAGCGCGTCCTGAATTTCCTTTTCCGTATGGCTGTCGAGCGCGCTCGTGGCTTCGTCCAGAATGAGGATCGCCGGCGATTTCAAAATCGTGCGCGCGATGGCGACACGCTGCTTCTCGCCGCCCGACAGTTTCAAGCCGCGCTCGCCGACCATGGTCTCGTAGCCCTCGGGAAGGGTTTTGACGAAGCCGTCGATCTGCGCCATCCGCGCGGCTTCAAAGACATCCGCGTCTGACGCGCCGTCGCGGCCATACTTGATATTGTAGAGAATGGTGTCGTTGAACAGCACCGTGTCCTGCGGCACGACTCCGGTTGCCGCCCTGAGCGAACGCTGTGTGACGTCGCGCAGCTCCTGGCCATCGATCGTCACGCGCCCGCCCGTCACATCATAAAACCGCAACAGGATCCGGCTGATCGTTGACTTGCCGGCACCCGATGGACCGACAATCGCCACCATTTTTCCAGCCGGAACATCGAACGAAATATCCTTCAGAATCTCGCGTTCCGGATCATAAGCAAAGCGCACGTTTTCAAACCGGATGGCGCCGCCGCTGACAACCAGATCGCGCGCACCCGGCCGGTCGGCCACTTCCGGATTGCGGTCAAGCACGTCCATCATTTTCTCGATATCGGTCAGACCCTGCTTAATTTCGCGATAGACCATGCCCATGAAATTCAGCGGCATGAACAGTTGCAGCATCAGCAGATTGACCATCGCGAAATGGCCAACCGAATGCGAGCCGGCCATGACATCCTGCGCAGCCATCACAAGGCAGATCGTCAATGCGGCCGTAAAGATCACCGCCTGCCCGGTATTGAGCACGGCCAGCGACGTATAGGTTTTGATACTGGCCCGCTCATAGGAAGCCATCGACCGGTCATAACGCGCCGCTTCGCGCTCTTCGGCGCCGAAGTATTTGACCGTCTCGTAGTTCAACAGACTGTCAACGGCCTTGGTGTTGGCATCGGTATCGCTGTCGTTCATCGTCCGCCGGATCGCAACCCGCCAGTCGGTGGCTTTGATCGTAAACCACAGGTAGCACACGATCATGCCGACGATCGTCACGATGTAGCGCCAGTCGAATTCGATCGCGCACACCACGATGATCAGCGCGAATTCGATGATCGTCGGCACCAGCGTCATCAGCAGCATGCGGCTGATGTTTTCAATGCCGGTCCGGCCGCGCTCGAGCACGCGCGTCAGCCCGCCAGTTTTGCGTTCGAGGTGGAAGCGCAGCGACAGGCGATGCATGTGCTCAAACGTCGAGAGCGCGAGCTTGCGCACGGCATGCATCGCGACTTTAGCGAACATACCTTCACGGACCTGCACCAGCAGCGTCATGATAATGCGTGAGGCGCCATAGACCAGGCTGGCGAGCACGGGCGCGCCAACCAGCCACGGCATCAGCTCCGATTTCGGCACCGCCCCGCCCGACGCCTCGACCAGCGCATCGGTCGCCCATTTGAGCGTATAGGGCACCGACACCGTCACGACCTTGGCGATCACGATCAACACCAGCGACAGCAGCACTGTGCGGCGCAAATCAGGACGGTCCTGCGGCCAGACATACGGCCACAGCGCTCGAAAGAGCCGCATTTGTTCAGGAGACAACGTGAAGCGAGCAGCACGGCCCGATGGACCTGCTGCGCGCTGATCTGGGATCGCGCTTTGCATAGCGTTAGCTCTTAAATTGCTCAGGCGCTCTTGTCTATTCAGCGCCGCCGCGGCCCGCCTGGCTTGGGCACCCGCACGCGCT
>JANMOL010000444.1:0-3683 GCA_031369245.1 Hyphomicrobium sp.
CGGGCGCCAGATCGACGGCCGCGTCCATCAGCCGGAGCGCACGCTCTTGATCCATCTTCGCTGAAAAATTCTCGCCGCGATCGATCAGCAGATTGACGGTGTCGCCGCCGGTCAGCCGCCACATCTTCTCGATCGCCGCGCAGATCTCGCCGCCGCGCCGCTTGTCGTCCTCGGTTGCCAGATGGGCATAGAGGCTGTCGAGCGTTTTGGCGGCTTCTTCAGGCGACTTTGGAAACGGCAGGCCCATCATGCCGGGTTCGCCCTTGGCGCTCCTGCCGGGCGCTTCGCCCGGATTGGGAGCAGGTCCCGGAGACTGCCCACGAGACTGCCCAGGAGATTGCGCAGATGGTGGCTGGGCCGGGCGTGGTGACGGCGGGCTGGCAGCCGGCGGGGCATCTTCGCCGGGGTGTTCGGGATCAGGTCCGAGATCGACCTGGGCTGACGCCGACGCAGCGAAAGCTGCCGCAAACACCAGGCTGAGGAAAAGGCGGGTATGGATCATCATGCCGCGAACCTAATCGACGGCCGGGGCAAGCGTCAAAAGAAGTCTCGTGAATTCGCCGTAAGGCGCAACGCGCGACCAGCCAACGTTCAACTAACCCTGGCGGGCTTTGAAGCGGCGGTGCGTCTTGTTGATCACGTAGACGCGGCCCTTGCGGCGCACGACGCGGTTGTCGCGATGCCGCGAGCGCAGGGACTTGAGGGAGTTTCTAACTTTCATCACGACACCGGTTAAAGATGGTGGGCACTACAGGGATCGAACCTGTGACCCCTACCATGTCAAGGTAGTGCTCTACCGCTGAGCTAAGTGCCCCGAAGGGAAGACGTGCTTCTAGAGGGACTTCGGCTCTCCGGTCAAGCCTCTCAGGCCCATAAAATGCCGGAAATCGCGGCCTTTGCTTGCGCCGTCACGCCACAACGCGGGTTCAGGTTAGGCGGCCAGCTCAGGCGGCCATTTCAGGCAGCCAGCAGGCGATCGACCTCGCGCACCAGGTCTTTGAGGTGAAAGGGCTTCGACAGCACCCGGCTGTCCTTGGGCGGGGCATGGTCGCTGTTGAGCACCACGGCGGCAAAACCGGTGATGAACATGATCTTCAGATCGGGGTCGATTTCGCTCGCCCGGCGGGCCAATTCGATGCCGTCCATCTTGGGCATGACGATATCGGTCAGCAGCAGCGTGAACGGCTCATGCTTGAGGCGTTCGAAGGCGTCCTCGCCATTTTCGAAGGCCACCACGTCGTAATTGGCTTTTTCCAGGGCCTTGACCAGAAAGCCGCGCATGGAATCATCATCCTCGGCCAAAAGGATCCGGCGCAGCGGCACGCTTGAAGGCTTTACGGTCATAGCAACTCGCTTGAAACAGACGCTCGCACTATCGATACCTGAAATCGCGTCGCAAGCAAACTTGACGCGAGGATGGTAAACGGACGGTGAAGTTGTGGATAGACGTGCAACCTTGCGGGTATTTTTGTGCACAGCGCCGTGCTCCAGCAACGCTACAGGAGTAATGACCCGCCGGGCTCCTGACCGCGTATTTCGTTTATTGCCCCATAGGCCTGTGCGTTCCAACGCATGCGCCATGGACATCACATCGGCGCATAGGCAGAGTATTGGGCGCGCGCCATCCGTGTGACGCAGCGATGGTCTTGAACGCTGGAGCCTTTTTAATCGCAATGCCGCTGACCGCAACGGACACCATTCCAGCGAGCTTTTTTCCGTCGTTTGACGTGCTGCGCCCGGCTGTCACGGCCGCACCGTTCGTTTTTTCATCTCCCCATTCAGGCCACATCTATCCGCCGGAATTTCTCGCCCAATCGCGGCTTGACCCGCTGGCATTGCGGAAATCAGAGGATTGTTTTGTCGACCGGCTTTTTGCCAGCGTGGCCCGCCTCGGCGCGCCGCTGATCAGCGCGCGATTTCCGCGCGCCTATCTCGACCTCAACCGCGAGCCCTATGAACTCGATCCGGAATTGATCGAAGAGCCGCTGCCAGCTCATGCCAATAGCCAATCGATCCGCGTTGCCGGTGGCCTTGGTACGGTCGCACGCATCGTCTCGGACGGCGAAGAGATCTATCGCGAGCGTCTCAGCCTGCAGGCGGTTCTGCAGCGCATTGATCGGCTGTATTTCCCCTTCCACACCGAATTGACGAGCCTGATCGATGATGCGCGGCGGCGATTTGGCTACGCCATTCTGATTGACTGCCATTCGATGCCATCGACGGCCATGTCACCCGGCAGCGGACCGCGGCCGGATGTGGTCATTGGCGATCGCTTTGGCGCGTCGGCCGATCAGCGCCTGTCGCAAGCCGTGCGTGAAGCCTTTCAGGCGCGCGGCTACCAAGTGCAGATGAACCGGCCCTACGCGGGCGGCTTCATCACCGAGCATCACGGCCGCCCGGCGGCCAGCGTTCACGCCGTCCAGCTCGAAATCAACCGCGGGCTTTATATGCACGAGCGCACTTTGCGCGAGAATAGCGGCTACGCCCGATTAGAAGCCGACATCACGTCGATCGCGGCCGCTCTCTTCAGCTCGGTTCCAGCGATCTTTGAGACGCGCGCCGCCGCCGAGTAAGGCACCCGTGGCCCGGCGATTGCTCTCCCTCTTCAAAATAAAAAAAAGGGCCGTCCGAACGAGCGAACGGCCCAAGTCTAGGGAGGAAACGCCCAAGAAGGGCAACGACGAACGGGCAGAACCCATCATATCGCATCGCACAAAATTATCTGTGCAGCGCATCATCGGCAACTGCGTTTAACGCAGGGCTGGGCAACGGGATTTGCAGAGCTCGGGATCAGCAAGTAAAGCGCGCGAGCGCAGGGCGCAACCCATAAAGAAAGGCCGTTCGGCTGGCGAACGGCCCAAGTCTAGGGAGGAAACGCCCAAATTGGGCAGCGATTGCACAGAAGCGTGTCAGTACAATCGTTCGTAAACGATGAGCTGCTTCGCCCACCCATGCAATCACCACGAGTATGCGCGCGAGACATTAACAAAAAGATGTATCGCGCTAGCAACAACACCTGTAACACTGCAACATCTAGGGGCTAGTCTGGACCCGCGAAAGTACAGACCAAGCAGTTCATCAAATCCTCCCAAATCTTTGAAACAACGAGGGATCTCGGTGCCGAAGCCGATTGAACGCCAAGCATTCAAAGACCTCCTGAGTTTTGCACACCAATTGGCGGATTTATCAGGTCCCGTCGTGATGCAGCACTTTCGCAAGCCGATTTCGGTCCAAAACAAAGCCTCGGGCGGCGCGTTCGACCCCGTGACCAAGGCCGATCGCGGGGCGGAGCGGGTCATCTCGCAGGCCCTCAAAGCACGCTTTCCCAGCCACGGCATGGTCGGCGAGGAGTATGGCAGCCGCAACGCTGCCAGCCGCTACCAGTGGGTCATTGACCCGATCGACGGTACGCGGGCCTTCATCATGGGCAGCCCGCTCTGGGGCACATTGATCGGCCTGCTCGATGACGGTCAGCCGTCCGTCGGCGTGATGGACCAGCCGTTCACCGGCGAGCGCTACTGGTCGGCGGCGTCCGCAAGCTACCTGCAGACACGAGGCGGCAAGCCCAAGCGCATCAAAACCCGCGCCTGCCCCCGCCTCGAAGACGCCATCCTGACCTCGACCCATCCCGACTTGTTCGAAGGCGCGCACCACCAGCAGGCGCTCGCCAGCCTCAAAAGCCG
>JANMOL010000449.1:0-2294 GCA_031369245.1 Hyphomicrobium sp.
ATGGACGAAGGCTGGTGGCGGACCTATCGCACGAGCCTGAAAGCGGCATTCCGCCAGAAGCAGATCATTGTGCGGTCTCAGATCATTCGCGTGCTGTAAGCGTTGCTCCAGACGATCTAGGACGCGGAATGCGCGTTCCGACTTCTGATGCCGTGTTGGCTCTGATCGTGATGCGTGCGACCATGTTCAAACCCCAGGAAAGCATGTTGCCCGCTAAGCGCTGGGCAAAGGTTATATTCGGAAAAGGCCGGCAAGGGCGAACATCATGAGCGCTTCGCCCTGATCAATAAAGCCGAGGGGTCGCGCGCCCATTCCGGCATTCCTGACGCCAAGTTTTAGTTCTCACTTCAGGAAGCCGAGAACTGGCTAGCGATGTCCGGAAAATAGTTTAATCCTGTTGCGATTGATCGTGTCGAACACACCCGAACGGCCGGCCGGGTGAAATTCGCGCACCTGGGCCGAAGACAACCCGAACCTGAACAGTCATGTCCCTTAGGCCTCCAAGAAAACCTGGTTACGACACCTGTGATGGCGATGCGTGCAGCAATCGCCCGGCGATGCAGTCGCCGCAACCACGGCTGTTGAACCACGTCGTCTTTGGAGATCCATCATGGCACGCCTTGCTGCCGCCGGCCTTGAGCCGCGACTGCCGCCTGCCGCTTCCCTCGTGCTTGCCAGCGCGTTGTGGGCTGGCGGAACCATCATCGCCAAACAGCTGCTGACCTCCGTTCCACCCTTAACGCTGCTCGTCATTCAGCTGGTGCCGAGTGTGATTGTGCTGTGGATTTTGGTCATTGTGCGCGCCGCGCCGCGCCTGCCGCCGGGCAAAGCACTGCCGATTGCGCTCATCGGGCTTTTGAATCCTGGGCTATCGTACACGCTGAGTATGCTCGGGCTGGCGCAGACACCGGCGAGCGTGGCGACGCTGCTGTGGGCGGCGGAACCGGCTCTGATCGTGGTGATGGCGTGGCTCGTGTTGCGCGAACCGGTAACGGCCCGCCTCGTGCTGCTGACGGCGACTGCCGCCTGCGGCGTCATTCTCGTCAGCGGGGCGGCCAGCATGGCGGCGCCCGTGGCAGGTGCCAGCACCGGCCCCGCACTCATCTTGGCGGGTGTGCTGTGCTGCGCGTTCTATACGGTGCTGTCGCGAAAAATCGCGATGACGGTTGATCCGCTTCTCACCGTAGCGCTGCAGCAAACCGTGGGTCTGGTGTGGGCTGCCAGCATCTGGCCGTTTGAAGGAAACAGCAGTGCACTAGACGCGATCTCGGCGTTGTCACAAAGCGAGTGGCTCGGCGGCGCAATTTCAGGGCTGATGTACTATGCCGCCGCGTTCTGGCTGTACTTAATCGGACTTCGGAGTTTCACAGCCAGCAGCGCCGGACTGTTTATCAATCTGACGCCCGTGTTCGGGATCGCTGCCGCTTACACGTTCCTTGGCGAGCGCCTTGCACCTGTGCAATGGGCGGGTGCTGCCGTTATCCTCGTGTCGATGGCGGGACTGTTGATGGGGTCAGCGCGGCCGGTGCGGGATCCGAACCGTACTTCAGAACTCATGTGATGACTGACCGCCGCATCGCTGCTTGGCACCTTTTAGCGAGCCTGCAGTTGTCACGAGAAAAGCCCTTTACGGCCACTTCACCACCGGCGGCATGGATGACAAAATGCTATCGACATTGCCGCCGGTCTTGAGGCCGAACATTGTGCCGCGATCGTAGAGCAGGTTGTATTCGACATAGCGCCCGCGCCGGATGAGCTGTTCTTCGCGGTCGGCCGGAGTGTAGGCCGATGTGTAGTTGCCGCGCACGATCATCGGATAGACGCTCAGGAACGCGCGCCCGACGTCTTGCGTTAGAGCCAGACTAGCGTCCCAGCCGCCGTCTTCGGCAGCGGGCGTCAGATAGTCGTAGAAGATGCCGCCGACGCCGCGCATTTCTTTGCGGTGCGGCAGATAGAAATAGTCGTCGCACCATTTTTTGAAGCGGGGATAATCGGCGATTTGGTGATTTTGGCAGGCGCCAGCCATCGCGGCGTGAAACGCGAGTGTGTCGGCATCGTCTTGTGTGCGCCGCCGGTCGAGCACGGGCGTCAGATCGGCGCCGCCGCCGAACCACCATTTGTTGGTCACCACCATGCGGGTGTTCATATGGACGGCGGGCACGTGCGGATTGTTCGGGTGGGCGATCAACGAGATACCCGACGCCCAAAAATTCGGGTTTTCTTCGGCGCCGGGAATTTGCTTGCGGAACTCGGGCGCGAACTCGCCATGGACCGTCGAGGCGTGTACGCCGACC
>JANMOL010000456.1:0-3072 GCA_031369245.1 Hyphomicrobium sp.
GCACCGACACAACAACATTGACGATTTCGGTTGGCAGGCCGGTCAGCTCGAGAATGGTGATGGGCTTGTTATTGACAGGCACCCGGAAAATGCGGCCGAGCACTTGCGTCATGCCGTCGTAAACCGTCAACGATCCGAACATGAAGCCGTAGCGGCCGTCTTGCGAAATGGTCTCGATGTGATTCTTGAGCTGACGGTACGGCGCCAGATCGCGCTTGTTCTCCAGTTTACCCATGCGCTCATCGATCAGGCTGGTGAGGTCTGAGATGCGGTAGGGAACGGGGGTATCGACGGTGTAACGGCCGCTATCGATAACGCCGCGGCGCAGTTTGTTGCTCTCGGCCGTGCGGCCCGTGCTGTAGCGGCTCTTGGCCAGCGGGATCAGTTCCTGCAAAACCTCAATCTCGGCCTTGCGCACCGGGTCGCCGACCAGCTCTTCAACGATTTCTTCAAAGTTCAGCAGCCAGAACGGCAGCTGCATGTTGCGCGGAGAAATGACCTCGGCCCAATCGCCGAACGCCGTCGCATATTCGTTGTGCGGATCGAGCAGCACGATGTGGGCGGCGGGATGCTTCTCAAGGATCGAGCGCAGGATCAGCGCGGTGGTGCAGGACTTCCCAGTACCCGTGGTGCCAAGGATCGCGAAATGCTTGCCGAGCAAATCATCGACGCGGACCATGGCCGGGATCGAGCTATCCTGGCGGATGCAGCCGACCCGAACGGACGATGCGGTATCGCCGCAAAACGCAATTTCGAGTTCTGCTTTCGAGGCGACGCGGACCCGGTCGCCGAGTGCAGGATAAACAGTAACGCCGCGATTAAAATTGCCCTTTTTTGTGCCCTCGGTGCTTTTCCACAGCTCGCCCACCAGGCCGAGTTCAGCGATCCACACTTCGGTGTCGCCCTCGCGCTGGGCTGGAACCGGCACGCTCAAGGCCGATACGATCGCCAGCACGATGGTGTTGGCGGTATCGATCGCCAGCAGCGTTCCCATTTCTGGCCGGTCGTTGATCGAGCGGACGCGGCCGTCCTGCTGTGCATCGAGCAGCACGATGGCTTTCGAGCCCGTCACGGAAACAATGCGTCCAATCGACGAGTCAGAGGACAGGTTTTTGCCATAGAGCGGTGGAGAGAGTTGCATGACGTGGTTCCTAGAGCATTGCACTTTGAATGAGGGATATTTCGTGCGGATGGACGGCCGCAACCGCGTGCCGTGACGGCAAAGCGATCACGACTTCAGTGCCAACGCCCTTCTGGGAGCGAACTTCGATTTGGCCGCCGTGCAGTTCGACCAGCGCTTTCGCGATCGGAAGCCCAAGGCCGGTGCCTTCGCGCCAGCGCGACCGGCTGCCATCGACTTGGCCAAATGGCGTCATCGCGACCATGATTTCTTCCGCCGTCATGCCAACGCCGGTATCGCGCACCAGAATGCCAACACCGCCGTTCGTGGTGCGCAGCGCTTCGACCGTAATCGACCCGCCGCGCGGGGTGAACTTGATGGCGTTCGAGATAATGTTGGTGAAGATCTGCCGCAACTTGACCGCGTCGCCGCGCGCAACCGGCAGTTCGTAGGCGATTTGCGGAATAAGCGTCACGGCCGCATCGCTCGCCATCAGGCGGAACGAGTTCATCGACGCTTGGATAATCTCGTCGATATTGATCTCGCGGCTATCGAGCGTGTACTTGCCGCTCTGGATCTTCGAGATATCGAGAATGTCGTTGATGACCGACAACAGATGGCCAGCCGCGTCGTTGATCAGCGTGGCGTATTCGATGATTTCTTTGTCGGGAAGTTTGCGGCGCTCGTGCTCGCTCAGCAGTTTCGAAAAGCCGATGACGGTGTTGAGCGGGGTCCGCAGCTCGTGGCTCATATTGGCGATGAACTCGGATTTGACCTTGCTGGCCAGCTCCGCCTCGATCCGCGCCGAGTGCTCGGCAACGCGCGCACGGTGGCGCAGCACGGCATCGCCCAGCAGCGAGGCGTACTCGTTCATTAAGGTGTTCGACTTCGCGTTCCCGAAGGCCCCGTGCAGCATAAAGCGGTCCCGCTCAAACCGGCGCATGTTTCCAATGTTCAAATTACGGCCGAGGACCTAACCGCTGGTTAATTGCTGACCCGGAAATTGTACTTCCAGTTGTACAAAAATCGATTGCTCGCGGCCTTGCGGCGAGTTGCGCGTCAATGTTGCCGTCCTGCAACGGCGCTGGGGGCTGCTACAACATCACGACAATTGCAAGCGACCGCTGCCGCCAGCTTTGGTGGCTTTTGCTAAGCAAATTCGCTGCTTTTGAGCCATCGCGCCCGGCAAGCTCTGGCTTGCGGTTGGCTACTGACGCCTGCGCGGGTGATTGAACTCGAACGGTACCGTGACGACCATCGGCTCACCGCTCGCGACACCGGCCGGCATGGGCGGGAACGGCGCCGCGCGATCCAGCACCGCCACCGCAGCCTCGTCGAGCACCTTTGAGCCTGAGCTGGTGGTGATCTCGCGCGACACGAGTTGACCGCCGGCGGCCACTCTGAACCGCACGACGACCGTGCCAGCCCGCCGGGAGCGCGGGTTGACTTTTGCTTTTTCGAGCACCTCGCGAAGCCGCCCAAGATAGGCGCTGCGCGCGGTCGTGCTGCCGCCCGGGCGCGCCGCCCCTGAACTTTGCAGCGCGGCCTTGGCGGTTAGCTGCGGCGGCGCCTCGGCCGGGGCCTGTTGCGGCTTGGGTGGTTCTGCAACCGGCGGCGGCTCCTCGCTTTTGACGATCTGATCCTCAACCCTGCTGTCGGTCGCGGTGATAGCATCGCGCAGTTCATCGAGCGGCTTGATATCTTCGATCGGCGGCGGCGTGCTCTGTTCGAGCGCCGGGATCTCGGCCGCCTCCAGGGTTGCAATCTCATCCCCGAGTTTGGCGAGCCCTTCGATCGCGATGCCCTGTTCGACCAGGACGTTGTCATCACCGGCGCCGGCATTGAACGCCGCCATCTCGGGCCGGTCGGGCGCCGCAATCAGCACATACCCCAGCGACCCGTGAGCCAAAACGGACAGCGTGACAGCAATGGCCTTCAATGACGGCATGCGT
>JANMOL010000459.1:0-7286 GCA_031369245.1 Hyphomicrobium sp.
CCCGACCAGAGAGGGATCAGCCAGCACCAATTTGCGAAGATCATCACCCGCGCCGCTGCTCAACAAGCCGGTCAGCTCTTTCTTGGTCTTGCGCCCTTCGATACCGGGAATGGCCGATTGCAGCGCTGCACGTGTCAGTGCCGCATAGTCGGCGCTTCGCAGTACCGCGGCCGATCTTTTGCCGTCAGGATCGACGATCGCCGGATCGAGCGTCACATCCAGTACGGCAACGTGCTCTGAAAATGCCGGCCAGGCGTTCCAAATGATATTCGTCAAAAGCCCAGCGAGAAACAGCCCGGTCAAGGCCAGCGCACTCAACCCCATGCGCCGGAACCGCCGTTCGACGGCGTAGCGCTGCTTAACGCGGCGTGCTGATTGTTCCGGTGGCAGCTGACGGTTTGGCAGCGGCCGCGCCTGTTCCGCATTGAGTTGGATGACGTCAGTCATACTGTTCCCGGTATTTCCGCACGATCCGCAGTGCGATGATGTTGAGGATCAATGTCACGAAGAACAGCACGAAGCCGAGTGCGAAGGCGGCGAGCGTTTTCGCGCTGTCGAATTCCTGGTCGCCGACGAGGATGGTCTTGATTTGGACGGTGATCGTCGTCACGGCATCCAGCGGATTGAGCGTGAGATTAGCAGCCAGACCCGCGGCCATCACCACGATCATGGTCTCGCCGATGGCGCGGCTGATCGCCAGCATGAACGCCGACGCGATGCCGGGCAGCGCCGCGGGCAGCACCACCTGCTTGATTGTTTCAGACTTCGTCGCACCGAGCGCGTAGGCACCGTCGCGCAGGGATTGAGGCACGGCGTTGATCACATCATCGGACAGCGACGAAATGAATGGAATTATCATCATGCCCATGACGAGACCAGCGGCTAATGCGGACTCGCTCGCCACACTGAGCCCGAGCGCCTCGCCCGTGCCGCGCACATAGGGCGCGACAGTCAAGGCTGCAAAGAAGCCAAGCACGACGGTTGGAATACCGGCCAGAATTTCGAGCATAGGCTTGGCGTAGCGGCGAACTTTCGGCGTCGAATATTCGGCGAGGTAAATGGCCGACAACAAACCGAGCGGTCCGGCAACGCAGATCGCGATGAACGTAATCAGTAGGGTGCCGGTCAGGAGCGGCACAAATCCGTAAGCCGATTTGATGTCACCCTGGTCGGCGCGCATCGCTTGCTGCGGGTTCCATTCGGTCCCGAACAGGAAGTCAAAAACGGCCGGCCGGCCTTTGATGTTCGGATCAAAAAAGAACCGCAGCGTCTCGGTCAGAACCGATGCCAAAATCCCGATCGTCGTTAAGACGGCGACCGCGGCGCAGCCCATGAGGATGATGTTGACGATGCGCTCGAAATGGTTGCGCGCCCGGAATGCAGGGGCGATGGAGCGCAGAGAGGCTGTCAGCGCCAGAAGTGCCGCACCAACGCCGCACGCAAACAACAGGGCCGCGCCGGTGGATAGCCACTGTGCGTAGACACTCGCTGCCGATTTCAAAACGTCAGACGGGTCACCCGAATGCTGGCCGGCGGAAAGATTATAGATATCCCGCAGCGCCGAACCCGACCGAAGCGGGTCGTTTTGTACGTCTGCAGGAAAAAGTGAGAGCGCGTTGGACGCTGCGAGCCGCGTCACAGCTGGGTTTCCAATCACGTAGATCAGCAGCATCGGCACGAGCACG
Source organism: Hyphomicrobium sp. (assembly GCA_031369245.1). GTDB lineage: Bacteria > Pseudomonadota > Alphaproteobacteria > Rhizobiales > Hyphomicrobiaceae > Hyphomicrobium_B. The sequence continues at coordinate 1,686 of JANMOL010000459.1, forward strand.
ACCGAAGCGGCGAGCAATCCATGATAGGCCGGCAGCGAATGAAGCCGCGTTCCGTTGACACCAGCCAGCGCCGCCGAGCGCCGCGCACTGAGCGTGTACGCGGCCACCGTGAGAAGCGCCAATGCTGCGAAATATAAAGCGGTCATCGTTTCCAAACACTCGCGAGCCTGTCGTAGGGTAACAGCCGCGGCACAATCGCGCCGCGGCTGCCGTGACGCAAGCCAGATTACTTGAGTTCGTCACCCTTCATGGCGGTCATGGCCAACGCACCCTTGCGCGATGTCTCAGCCGCGTCCTTGGGCAGGGCAACAAGTCCCTTTTTCGAAAGATAGCCATCTTCACCGATGGCCTTGTCGGAAACATACTCTTCGACAAACTTCTCAAGGCCAGGAATGACGCCGGCGTGCTGCTTTTTCACATAGACGTAAAGCTTGCGCGCGCCCTTGTATTTACCGGACGTGATCGAGTCATATTCTGGCTTCACGCCTTCGATGGCGATGCCCTCAATCTTCGCAGCATTTTCTTCCAGGAACGAATAGCCAAACACCCCGACGGCGTCCTTGTTCCCTTCGAGCTTCTGGACGATGACGTTATCGTTCTCGCCGGCCTCCACGTAGGCGCCGTCCTTGCGGATCGATTTCCAGACCGCTTCGAACGCCTTCGCGTCCTTTTCTTTCAGCGCCTTGAGCGACGGAATGGCTTCCGCGCCCTTGTCGAGGAAAAGCTCGTGCAAACTGTCGCGCGTACCTGACGTTGGCGGCGGGCCAAGCACTTCGATCTTGGTCTTGGGCAGCGACGGATCGACATCCGACCAGAGCTTGGCGGGGTTTGCGATCAGATTGCCGTCTTTGTCCGGCACCTTTTCGGCAAGCGCCAGGAAGACCTGCTGCAGTGTCAGCGCCGGCATTGTGCTGCCCTTGAGGTGAGCAAGGGTCAGACCGTCGTAGCCGACATTGATCTCGACGATGTCCGTCACGCCGTTCTTGGTGCAGGCCTCAAACTCAGTTTTTTTGATGCGGCGTGAGGCATTTGTTGCTTCTGCCTTGTCGGCGCCGACGCCTTCGCAGAAAATCTTCAAGCCGCCGCCGGTGCCAGTCGATTCGACGATTGGCGTTTTTCCGCCAGCTTTGCCGAATTGTTCGGCAACAGCCGTCGTGAACGGATAGACCGTCGACGATCCGACGATCCGGATTTGATCACGAGCCGCAGCGGCACCGGTGAAAGCGACAACAGTGGCGGCAACGACAGCCACAGTGCTGGCCTGCTTTTTCATAGACACGGAACGTCTCCCTCGTTGGGTTTGGATGAGGGCACCCCGATGAGCGCCGCCTTGCATCCTGGCGCTAGCCGCCGAGGGTTGTTTAGGCCTGCTATGCAATGGCCATATGACACATCAAGGTTCTGTAAAATATATATAAAAACGTCTATCGACGCAAAAAGCTAACGCGAAACTGCGTGCCTTGACCCAATGTCGACTCGACCTTTAATTCCGCCGAATGACGGTTCAGCACGTGTTTGACGATCGCCAGGCCCAGGCCCGTGCCGCCGATATTACGGCTGTGGTCTGCATTGACGCGATAGAACCGTTCGGTCAGCCGCGGCAGATGCTCGGGCGAGATGCCCGGTCCATCGTCGCGGATGGAAATGACAATCCGCTCTTTGGTACCAGCGGTGCCCGATTGAGCCGGAACGAATTCCGTTTCGATCCACACATGCCCGCCCTGGCGGCCGTACTTGATGCCGTTCTCAATCAGATTTTGGAAGACTTGCACAAGGTCGTCGCGCTCGCCTTGCACGATCGCGCGTTGCGGCGCTGGAGCAATCTCGATCGATACATCCTTATCGGCGGCCAGCATTGTCAGAGTTTGCCCGACGTGGGCGATGAGTTCGTTCAGCTCAACGTTTCCAGACGGCGGAAGATAAGCCTTTTCTTCGACCCGGCTCAGCAGCAGCAGATCATCGATCAAGCGTGACATGCGCGCGGCCTGGGTCGCCATGATCGATAGGAAACGCTTGCGCGCCACCTCGTCATGCCGGGCCGAGCCTTGCAGCGTTTCAATAAATCCACGCACCGACGCCAGCGGCGTTCTGAGTTCATGACTGGCGTTGGCCACGAAATCCGCCCGCATCTGCAGTGCGCGGTGTTCGCTTGAGAGATCCCGGAACGTGAGCAGCACAGCATCGGCGCGGCTATTTGCAGTGGCGCGCAGCGGAGCGATGGTGGCCATGAGATGGCGTTCACCGCCGAGCCATTGGACGATGCGGACGGTGACCGGGGCTGCGGCCTCAAATGCCCGTTTGACGCCGCCGATCAACTCTGGATCCCGGCTGACATGCTCAAGCGGCAGATCGCGCATCGATTTGCCGAACAAAATCTGCGCCGCTTCGTTGTGTCCGATCACGCTCGCTGATGACGACAGCAGGAGCGCTGGGTCTGGCAGCGCGCTGACGAGTTCGCTCAGGCTTACCCGCAATGCGGCGTCGGCTTCCGTGGTGATCGCCGTGTTGCCAAGAGCGTTTTGACCGGGCGACCCGCTGCGGGACAAAACCACACCGCCCCAGGCAGCGATAGCGGCAACGGTCACGAGACCGAGCGCCGTGCCAGGCAAGATCAGCGACAGCTGCGCCATGATGAGGAGGGCGGCGGCAGTCGCCGCGACGGCCGCCAGCGCATATGTCCCAATCGCCGGTGTGTTGCCGTGATGTTCGATAATGCTATCGCTCTTACGGGTCTCGTTTGAAATCAGCTTGTCGAGCATCGCTTCTGTCTCGGCGGCTATGCGCGCCGCACCGCTGCACCCGGCGGCTTTTTGGCTCGTGGTGGAGTTGCGCCGTTTTTCGTGACGCTGTGATGATCATCGGGCCGTTGTGTGGCAGCCAGATCGGCTAGCGAGTGCTGATCAAGCACTGTAATGAATGCCGTCAAGGCATCATCGAGCATCGAATTGATCGAGGCCCCGTCGAGGGCGATCGTCTCAGCATTGGCGCCGTCGATCTTGACCCGCGTGACTTCAATGGCACGCACGACATCTCCAACGCGGATGCTCGCTGCTGGCTGCGCCAGCCTCACGCCGCCGCTCGGGCCGCGCACGGCCGCCAAAAAGCCGGCCCGTGACAGCACATGGACGATCTTGAAAACATTTTGCTTGGTGATCTCGAGACGCTGCGAAATGTCAGCGACTTTCACCAGCCGGTCGCCGGCATCGGCGCAATCGATGAGTATTCGGATCGCATGGCCAGTCTGCTTCGTCAGTCGCATATTTTATCGCCTGGCCTCTGCTGCCCAGCCTTACGCTCAAGCCTTGATAACGCGTTGACGTTTTCACGAATTGGGGTGTGGTGGCAAGTCTGCTGCGGCACGTTGGCCGGCCTGCCGCCATCCCCAGTGTATACTTGACAAGCCAGCGTCCATTAATTGTATACTAGTAAAGTCAATAATAGAACTAGTTTCGCAGCGCCGCCGTTAGAAAAAAGCTGGCGCACCGCGTGCGGCAGAGGAGACGGTATAATGACGAGGCGCGTTTGGACTTTTGGCCTTGCGGCTTTAGCGGGCGCTATAGGTATTGCCAGCAGTGCTAGTGCCGCGACCGCCACGAAAGACGTGTCCGCAAATTACGCTAATCTTGCCGCTGCCATTTACGGCGATGCGGCATCCAAGGCCAAGGACCTCGACACGGCGATCGATGCCCTGCTGGCTGCCCCTTCGGCTGTCACGATGGACGCGGCACGCTTGGCGTGGAAGGCGGCACGAGTTCCCTACATGCAATCCGAGGGCTTCCGCTTTGGCAACAAGATCGTCGATGACTGGGAAGGCAACGTCAATGCCTGGCCGCTCGACGAGGGCCTCATCGACTATGTCGATACGCCGTCCTATGGCGGCCAAAAGGACGGCAATCCCCTGTACGCAGCCAACATAATCGCCAATCCAAACGTGCGCATTGGCGCTAAAAAACTCGACGCCAGGAAAATCAATGCCGCGCTGTTAGGGCAGCTCAATAGCGCGCTCGACGTCGAAGAAAATGTCGGCACGGGCTACCACGCGGTCGAATTCCTGTTGTGGGGTCAAGATTTGAACGGCACCGGTCCCGGCGCAGGCGCCCGCCCGGCAACGGACTACGATCTGAAATCCTGCACCGGCGGACATTGCGATCGCCGCCGTGCCTATCTCAAGGCCGCATCAGCATTGCTGTCTGATGACTTGGCAACGATGGCCAAGAATTGGAAAGCCGGTGGCGCGGCGCGTGCGGCCCTGTTGAAGCAAAAGGATGGCGAGCAGATCACCGCAATCCTGACCGGCTTAGGATCGCTGTCGTACGGGGAACTCGCCGGCGAACGCATGAAGCTCGGCGTTCTGCTGCACGACACCGAAGAAGAGCACGATTGCTTCTCCGACAACACCCACAACAGCCACTACTACGATCAGCTTGGCATGATGGCCATTTGGAATGGCCGCTACGAGGGCTCAAAGGTCGTCAGTGGGCCGAGCATCTCCGCACTCGCGCGTGAGAAGTCACCGGAAGCCGCCAAGCGCGTCGATGACGCGATGGCCGTCACGCTGTCAAAGCTCAAGGCACTCAAGGACACAGCGGACCGGGGCGAAATGGCCTATGATCAGATGCTGGCGGCCGGCAACGATGCTGGCAACAAATTAATCTTGGACAGCGTCGATGCCCTTGTCTCTCAGGCCCGCGCGATCGAGTCGGTGGTTGCTGCCATGAACCTCAAGATCAAGCTTGAGGGCTCTGACAGCCTCGACAAGCCAGACGCGGTTATGGGCGCAAAATGATGACACGCGGCCGAGCAGGCTGGCCGGCAAGGTCGCGGGTGAAACACGCATCATGGTGACACGCCGAAAATGGCTGGCCGGAGCAGCGGCCCTCGGCAGCTGCTCCGCTTTGATCGGGATCAAGTCCGCGCGCTTAGCGGCTGAGACCGCTCCCGCCGCGCCAGCAACAGCAACACGCGTCAAATCCGTGGCGTTCAATATCGCCGAGCGGCAAACGGCACTGCCGTGTTTTCAAGGCAAAGCACTGCCGTTGTGGACGTTTGCTGACGGACCAGATTATCCGGTCGTGCGCATGAAATTAGGCGATACGCTCGACGCCAGCATAAAAAATTCACTGCCCCGCGACGGCGAACACGTCACGATCCACTGGCACGGGCTGCGCATCCCCAACGCCCAGGACGGCGTGCCGTACTTAACCCAAGAGCCCATCTATCCAGGGGCTGAGGGGCGCTACCGGTTTACGCCTCCGGAGACCGGCACGTTCTTTTTCCACACCCATTGTAATTCGGTCGAACACTTCGGCCGCGGCTTGGTCGGCGCTTTGATTGTTGAAGGTGACGAGGCGACGCCGTCCGACGCCGACTTGATTCTGATGATGAAAGACTGGCGCCTCGCGCCTGATGGGGCCTTCCTGCCATTCACCACCGACGAGGGCGCTGCCAAGGCTGGCAGCTACGGCACGGTGCGCTCGATCAACGGTGTGACGAAGCCGATCTTCAAAGTCGCGGCGGCAGCCAACGTCCGCGTGCGGCTCCTCAATGTTGACCCAGCCCGCATCTCCGAAGTTGGCATCGAAGGTGCCGAAGCAGCGATCA
>JANMOL010000484.1:0-4369 GCA_031369245.1 Hyphomicrobium sp.
CGGCCGATGACAATCGGGGCGCTTGGCGGCGAAAACCGAACAGCGTTGTCGAGTACGTTGAGTATGACGTGCTCCAACAGAGTTGCGTCACCGCGAATGAGCCCTGCAGCCGCATGGCCCTCAAGCACGATGACACTCGAAGGCATCAAGCGGCGCGCGCGGGCCACCGTTGCCGAAACGATATCCTGCAATTCAATGTATTCGCGCATCAAGTTTGGATGACCAGCCTCCACGCGCGTCATATCCAGAAGATTGTTGACGAAGTGCGTCAATCGTACGCTTTCTTCCTCGATTGCGAGCAAAAGATCGGCTCTGGTCGCTTCCGGCATTAAAGGCCCAAGGTCCCTGAGGCTCGTGACAGCTCCCTGAATTGAAGCCAACGGCGTTTTCAAGTCGTGAGAAATCGAAGACAGCAAGGCGGACCTTAAGCGCTCTGTTTCTGCTTCTTCCCGAACGGCTGCCTTCTCAGCTTCTAGAGCATTCTTCTCGAAGGCCATTGCAGCATGGCGGATCATGGCTTTGAGTGTTTCATCGGCCTCAGCGCTCGCAATTTGGTGTCGCGGTGTGTGCACGCCAAGCACAGCCATTACCTTTCGACCGGAGGCGATGGGATGGAACTCGTATGTTGATCCCGGCCAGCCCGCAGCAGAGGGGTATACTACCACTGCGTTGCGCGCGGCCCGTTGTGCGGCTTGCCAGTCGGCACTAGCCAATTCGTATGGCGCCGGACTGCTGGCGACAAGGATGAGTTCATGTGCCTTCACCGTGAGCACGACCGCACTGCCGGTGGCGAGTTTGGAAGACTCATCTGCCAAAGCGGCGGCGACGTCGGAGAAACTTGCAGCGCCGGACAGTGCCGCTGCAAAGCCATTGAGCGATTGCAAGAACCGTGCATGGCGTCGTGCGCGCTCTGCAATTTCGCGCATGTGCCCGGCCAAGCTGCCGGTGATGATGGCAACGCCGAAGAATACGAACAGCGCAAAGAGATCGCGTGGATCGGAAATCGCAAACGTGTACGTCGGTGGCACAAAGAAAAAATTGTAAGCGAGAAAGGCAAATGTTGCGGCGGAAAGTCCGGCCACGACCCCGAAGCCGACCGCTCCGCCGACGATTACAAGGATGTAGAAGAGTGTGATGCCCTGAGTGGGCAACCATTGTGAGACGAGTAATCCCACCACGGTAACAACCGCGGTCAAACAGGCGCCGAGCGCAATGGCTCTCATTCCCGTGAGCTGCTTGGGCAGACTATCCCACATTTCACGAGGAGGCTTATCGGCGGTACCCGTCATGTCGGCGTCTGCTCCTGCCCGAAAAGCATAACTTAGATGACCTGCTGCCTCCCCGAAAGGTTGTTTACGTTTTCCTTATGCGGGCCGCTGCCATGGCATATGGAAATCTAACGCCGAACATTCCTATTCCTCGCTTAGCACCGGTTCGCCCGCGAGGATCAAAGCATGACGACGACCATCGGTAACGCCGATCACTTTACTACAGCAGGAGAATCGCCGGTTCGCAAAGCTGGCGTCATGACGCTTGCGCTTGGGGCAACTGGCGTCGTTTACGGCGATATTGGAACGAGCCCGCTATACGCCATGAAGGAATCATTAAATGCGGCCCGCGAGGGGGCAGAACCGACTGCTCCGATGATCACCGGCGTGTTGTCTCTGATGCTGTGGGCGCTCATCATCATCGTTACGATAAAGTACGTATTTGTCATGCTGCGCGCTGACAATGATGGCGAGGGTGGCACCTTGAGTCTCATGGCCTTGGCGGAGCGTGCGCGCGGGAAAGGGACATGGTACATTCCTGTCCTCGGCATGATGGGCGCGGCATTGTTCTACGGCGATGCGATGATTACACCCGCGATTTCGGTGCTGTCCGCAGTCGAAGGCCTTGAGCTCGTCACGCCGGCGTTTGTGCCCTTCGTTCTTCCCATCAGCTTGGCGGTCATTGTCGCGATCTTCAGCGTGCAAGGCCGGGGCACGGCAAGCGTTGCAAAATGGTTTGGCCCCATCATCGTCGTGTGGTTTTTGGCGTTGGCGGCCGGCGGCATCGCTGCGATCATCGAAGCACCTTCGGTTCTGACCGCTCTCAATCCTCTCCTTGGTGCAGAGTTTTTGTCGACGCATGGTATGGCAGGACTGCTGGCGCTTGGCGCGGTGTTCCTTGCCGTCACAGGCGCTGAGGCACTTTACGCTGATTTAGGACACTTTGGACGCAAGCCCATCCAGATCGCTTGGCTCTACCTCGTCTTGCCCGCGCTCTCGTTGAACTATCTTGGTCAGGGCGCATTGCTACTCAATAATCCATCGGCTGTCGAAAACCCCTTCTACCGTCTCTATCCGGAATGGGCACTGCTGCCGATGGTCGTGCTGGCGACGGTTGCAACCATCATCGCGAGTCAGGCCGTCATAACGGGCGCCTATTCGATCACCCAACAGGCAATCCAACTCGGCCTGCTGCCGCGCCTCGACATCCGGCGAACCTCTGAAACGGAGAAAGGGCAAATCTATATGCCCGCTGTGAACTGGCTGCTCATGATGGCTGTTGTTTTTCTAACCGCGAGCTTCCGCAACTCCAGCGCGCTTGCCTCCGCCTATGGCATCGCCGTGACTGGAACGATGGTGGTCACCGTTATTCTTGCGACGATTGTCGCGCGTCATTACTGGCATTGGCCGGTTTGGAAGACCGCGCTGGTCATGGGGCCGTTCTTCGCAATCGACACGATTTTCCTTGGCGCAAACGCTTTGAAGCTCATGGCTGGCGGCTGGCTACCGCTGCTGGTCGGAGCAGGCCTGCTGGCGATGATGCTCACTTGGCGGCGGGGCACAGCACTGTTAAAGCAAAAATTGCGCCGCGAAGAGCTCGCTGTTGAAGAGTACCTGCCAATATTGTGCAGTAAGTCGCTGGAGAAGGTGTCGGGAACGGCGGTGTTTCTGACCGGCCAGCCGGACGCTATACCGACTGCCATGATGCACAACCTCAAGCACAATAAGATCCTGCACAAACGCAATATTTTTGTCTGTATCAAGCCGGCTGACACGCCGCGCGTGTCTGAGGCCGATCGGGGTGATGTGCGTAAAGTGGCTGACGGCTTTTATGTCGTCACGCTGCGCTTTGGATACATGGAAGAACCAGATGTTCCGCGCGCGCTCCTGCGGCGGCGGCTCGGCCTCGATCTCAATCCGCTTGAGACGTCGTACTATTTATCAAGGCGTGCGCTGCGACCTGCGACGCGATCTGAATTGCCGCACTGGCAGAGCCGCCTTTTCATATGGCTGGCACGACACGCGAGCGACGCTTCACGGTACTTCAGAATACCGACCGACCGCGCCATTGAGATCGGGACGCAAGTCACAGTCTAAGTCTGCTGGTAGTCCAGCGTGTTTGGCCGTTCCGCTCGCCGTCGGACGGCTAGCAGAAACAACCGTAGAAGGGTTAAACCGCCACTTTAACGCCGCCCACCGGGGCAATCACGATCTTCCGCACCGGTTTAAAGGCCGTCTAATCCTATGCTCCAAACACCCGCTCAAAAATCGTGTCGACGTGTTTGGTGTGGTAGCCGAGGTCGAACATTGTCTCGAGTTCCGACGCTGGGACTTTTGCGGTCACGTCTTTGTCGGCCTTAAGCTCGGTGAGAAAATCCTTGCCGTGCTCCCAGGTCTTCATGGCGTTGCGCTGGACCAGTGCGTAGGCGTCCTCGCGCGAGGCGCCCGCCTGCGTCAGCGCCAGCAGCACGCGCTGCGAATTGTGCAGCCCGCCGAGCCGGTCGAGGTTCTTCTTCATGTTGGCTGGATAGACGACGAGCTTCTCGATCACGCCCGCAAGGCGGTTCAGTGCGAAATCGAGCGTGACGGTGGCGTCGGGCCCGATCCTGCGCTCGACGGACGAGTGCGAGATATCGCGCTCATGCCAGAGCGCGACGTTCTCCATCGCCGGCAGCGCGTAGGCGCGGACCATGCGCGCTAAGCCGGTAATGTTTTCCGTCAGCACCGGATTGCGCTTATGCGGCATCGCGGAGGAGCCCTTTTGGCCCGGCGCAAAGTACTCCTCGACTTCGAGAACTTCGGTGCGCTGCAGGTGGCGGATTTCAATGGCGAGCCGCTCCATGCACGAGGCGACGACGCCGAGCGTCGCAAAGAACATGGCGTGACGGTCGCGCGGGATGATCTGGGTCGAGACCGGTTCCGCGACGAGGCCAAGTTTGTCCGCGACGTAGGCTTCAATGCGCGGGTCGATGTTGGCGAAAGTGCCGACCGCGCCTGAAATCGCGCACGTCGATATCTCCTTGCGGGCAGCAACCATACGCTCGCGAGCGCGCTGGAACTCGGCGTGAGCATAGGCGAGCTTGACGCCGAATGTGGTCGGC
>JANMOL010000494.1:0-2798 GCA_031369245.1 Hyphomicrobium sp.
AGACCCACGGCGACAGCTTGCAGGAATAGACGCGCGAATCAAGTCGGCTGAGAGATATTCGTTGGTCGGCTCGGCCTGCATCGCTGGCACCCGCTGACTCTGAGCGGTTCGTAGAGAACACTTTTCAGTTGATCAAAACCAAAACGAAGTTCATCCAATGTCATTTGGCTTTCCATACGGTCTATCTTAGCCACATTATCTAAGGAGCTCACGTAGGATAAAGTGATCAAGCGAGCTGCGACGCGAACTATATTCGACATCTGCATATCAGCATAACTGTAAATATCAGAGTTAGGATCTAATATTTTCATGTAACCATTTTGAGTGGTCAACGGAACGGTTGTCGAGCTTTTCGCCCGAGTACATCAGCAGGTGCTCAAGGTGCGCTTTGACGCCGGTTGCGACGTCGGGAAAGGTTTCGCCCGGTTCGTGCTTGCCGGTGGCGCCCAGGCCCGCAAAATTATTTTGTTTGGCGGAGACATCGCCGGTGAAGGTCAGGTTGCCGGTCTCCAGCAGCATCTGGAAAAATGCCGTGTCCCAGCGGATTTGAAGCTCTTCGCCGAGACGCATGTAGTCGGCGGCAATGCTGCCGAAGCGCTCGTCGAGCTTGCTGTTGCGCTTTTCAAGAAACGCGGTCAACCGGCCCGGCGTTGCGCAGGCGGGCACCGCATTGGCATCCGAAAGCTTGATGGCAGGAAGACTTGCGGCATGCGCCGGAAGCGAGACAGCGGCAGCCGACACAGCTGACGCCAAAGCGAGCGCTGACAGCGCCCGAACGTGGCACATCATGGATACACCCATAATTACGCGGCACCCCCAACAGAGCGCCCAACAGAACCAAATTGGTTTCTAGGCGCTTAACGTTAACAAACGGTTGATATGAGCCCCCGAAGCTCAAATCAGACGTTGGGTGAGCAATGGGGCAGCATTGAGAGCAGGAGGCGGAACTATTGCGGCAAAGCAATTGAACACCATGCAGACAATTGCTGATCAGACGTTCACCGTTCTGGCGTCTGCTGGTCAGGTCAGATGCTGACCGCCGTCGAGGGCAATCATTTGGCCGGTCATCGAGGGCGTCGAAAGGATGAAGCGCACGGCCGCAGCAATTTCTTCCGGCGACGGTCCGCTTTTGAGCGGGGTTGACGATTTCTCAGCGGCGAAGTCCGCGTCGGTTTGGTGGACGCTACGCAGCACCGGGCCGGGGCCAATGGCATTGACGCGAATGCGCGGCGCCAGGCCCTGAGCAAGGGTCTGGGTGGCGGTCCACAGGCCAGCCTTTGAAATCGTGTACGAAAAGAAATCGGGTGTCAGCTTCCAGACGCGCTGATCGATGATGTTGATGATATTGCCTTCGGCGCCGTCGGGCAGATGACGCACCATGGCTTGGGCTAAGAAGACCGGTGCCTTGAGATTGATATCGAGGTGGGTATCCCAGGTCGCCTCATCGATGCTCTGCGCTGTGTCGAGCAAAAACTCGGACGCGTTGTTAATCAGACAAACGGGTGCGCCAAGTGCTGCCGTGCACTGGCTGACGAGCCGATCGAGCGCGCTGAAATTGGCAAGATCAGCAGCAAACACCTGCGCCGTTCCGCCCGAAGCCGCGATCTCGTCTGCGAGTGCTGCCGCGTCTTGGCGGGAGTTGCGGCAATGGATGGCAACGGCCCAGCCGTCGCGCGCCATGTTGACGGCGATCGCGCGTCCGATCCGGCGAGCGGCACCGGTGATGAGCACGACTTTGGCTGTCATTGAGGGATTGGTTGCGGACATCGGGGCCTTTGAGAACTTGGACCGGCTTCAATTTTTTTATACGTCGGAGCGCGGCTCTCGGCCTTGCTGCCGTCGGCTGTCTCGCGGTTTGCCGGTAACCGCCGCCCAACGATCAGGCAGAGGCAAATCCGGCACCGTCACAGGCTCATGGTATTGCACAAATTCGGAGCATGGACGCTGCTTTGACGGCTGAACAATAGGGCAAAGTGGCGAATGCGTAACAGCGATTTTTCAAGACACGGGGGCTGCGCTGAAACACTTGAGTCCGCACACGTTACTCGGTTTTGTCGCAACCAGCGCGGTGGGGATCGTTGTGACATTCAGGGTGCGTTGAGCGCCAGGCATTGGGACGGGGGTTTATAAAAATGATGTTGAACTGCAAAAAATTGGCAGCGGTTGCAGGCGCAGCCATCGTGGCGGCGATGGCGGCAACAGCCTCTGCGCGGGCTGACGAAGCGCGGGCTTTTACCTACAGCTTTAACATCGGCGCGTACTCGGACTACATGTTCCGTGGCTTGTCGCAGAGCGATGATCGGCCGGTTCTGCAGGGTGGTGCCGATATCGGCTATGGCATTTTCTATGCCGGCGTCTGGTTGTCGAAGACCGAAGAAAACTTCAATGCGGCGCCGCTGGAAACAGACTTTTATGCCGGTGTGAAGCCTGTGCTCGGGCCGGTGACATTTGACTTTGGCGTGCTTTATTACGGCTATCCCAGTCAGGACGGCGCCATCTCGCTTGGGCTCGACGTCGATTACTACGAGTTCAAGGCCGCCGCGAGCTATAGCCCGATCACCAACCTGACGACGACGGTGCTGTTCTATTATACACCGGACTACAGCTTTGAGACGGGTCGCGGCACAACCATCGAAGGCAACATCGCCTACACGCTGCCGCAGTTCTGGGTGTTTACGCCGACCATCAGCGCGACGCTCGGCTACTTCGATGTCGAGAAGCAATGGTCGACGGAAGTCGATGGGTCACCGGTGTTCGATGTGACCTACTGGAACGCCGGTTTGGCGCTGGCGGTCGAG